>JBJTAU010000269.1:0-12672 GCA_046090965.1 Limisphaerales bacterium
TCCACGCGCGTGACGACGACATCCCCCTCGATCTTGGAATTGTAGCCGAAGTCGGTGCTGGTCTGCATGGCGATGGCGCGGAAATTGGCCGCGAACACGCCAAGTAAAGCACTGCCAAAACTTCGGGCAAGCCTTTCGTGATTTTTTTCACAAGCCGCAGAATTTGTTGCGCTCGGCGCTTGGTTGCGGCGACTGACGGATTGCGTGTGCCCATTGTGCAAGCCAGACTTGCAGACATGAAACTGTCATTGGCTGCCCTCGCCAGCGTGCACTTGCTTGTCCAGTTCAGTGCCCACGCCACTGACTTTCCAAAACCCTTCAACTCCGAGCCGGATACGAACTCCGCCGCGTTGCCCGCCGCAGAGGTCGCCGCGCAGATGAAGCTGCCGCCAGGATTCAAGGCCACCGTCTTCGCTGCCGAGCCGGACGTGCAGAATCCCATCGCGCTCGCGTGGGACGCGCGCGGGCGGCTGTGGGTGGCGGAGAACTACACTTACGCCGAGCGCGCTACGAAGTTCGAGCTGCGCCTGCGCGACCGCGTGCTGATCTTCGAGGATGCGAAAGGCGACGGGCATTTCACGTCGCGCAAGGTTTTCACCGACGACGTGCAGATGCTCACGAGCATCGAGATCGGGCGCGGTGGCGTGTGGCTAATGTGTCCGCCGCAATTGCTGTTCATCCCGTGCGCGAAAGGCGGCGACAAGCCGACCGGCCCCGCCGAGGTCGTGCTCGATGGCTTCACGCCGCCCGCCGAGAACTACCACAACTACGCCAACGGCCTGCGCTTCGGCCCGGACGGCTGGCTTTACGGGCGCTGCGGTGCGTCGGCACCGGGTGAGATCGGCGCGCCCGGCACGGCGAAGAACGCGCGCATCCCGCTGCGCGGCACGATGTGGCGCTATCACCCGACTCGGAAGGTTTTCGAGGCGCTGAGTTCCGGCTGCACGAACCCGTGGGGGCACGACTGGGACGCGCACGGCGAGCTGTTTTTCATCAACACCGTCAACGGTCATCTCTGGCACCACATCACCGGCGCGCACTACGTCCGCCCGCACACGATTGACCCGAACCCGCGCACCTACGCGCTGATTGACCAGCACGCGGACCACTGGCACTTCGACACCGCGAGCGACTGGACCAAGTCTCGCGACGGCGCGGCGGATGCCTTCGGCGGCGGGCATGCGCACATCGGCATGATGATTTATCAGGGCGACAACTGGCCCGCGCAGTATCGCGGCCGGCTCTTCACGCTGAACATGCACGGCCGTCGAGCGAACCAGGAAATCCTCGAACGCAAGGGTTCCGGCTACGTGGGCAAGCACGGACAGGACTTGTTCATCGTGCCGGACAAATGGTTTCGCGGCATGGAACTCACCTACGGCCCCGACGGCGGCGTGTATGTGGCCGACTGGAGCGACACCGGCGAATGCCACGACAGCACGGGCGTCCACCGCACCAGCGGGCGTATTTACAAGATCACTTACGGCGAGCCGAAGCGCCCGGCGGTCTCCGACCTCACGAAACTCAGTGTCGCCGAACTCGTCCGCCTGCACACGCACACGAACGAGTGGTTTGCTCGCCAAGCGCGGCTGCAATTGCTCGACCGTGCCGCGAAGCCCGCCGAGTTGGGCGTCGAGTTCAAAGACCTCAGTGCGTTTTTCTCCACGACGAGTAACCCGACGCATCAACTCCGCGCCTTGTGGTCTCTCTACGTGCAGGGTGCGACGGGTGAAAACTTCCTCCTTGCCCAAACCCGCCACGCGAACGAGCACGTCCGCGCCTGGGCCGTGCGTCTGCTCACGGATGCGTGGCCACTCGACACCGTGATGAGCCAACGCCCGGTAGCAGCCGACGTGAGGAGGCTCACTTCAAACTCGGATGCCAACGCGCGAAACAGTCAGAGCCTCCTCACGTCGGCTGCTACCACGCGCGAATTGAGCCGTCTGGCCCGCGAGGACAACTCGGGCTTGGTGCGGCTTGCGCTGGCGACGGCGTTGCAGCGCCTGCCCGTCAGCCAACGCGCGGAACTCGCCATCCCGCTCGTCGCGCACAAGGAGGATGCCGCCGACCACAACCTGCCCGCGTTGATTTGGTATGGCCTCATTCCTGTCGCCGACGTGTTTCCCGGCGAACTGCCGAAAATCGCAAACGTCTGCGAACTGCCGCTCACCCGCCGGCTCATCGCCCGTCGCCTCGCCGAGGACATCGAGAAGCAGTCCGCGCACGTGAACAACCTGCTCTTCCTCGCCGCCGCGAAGGGCGAAGCGTTCCAGAGCGACATTCTCTCCGGCCTTACCGACGGTCTCGCCGGCTGGCGCAAGGCCACGAAGCCGAGCGCTTGGGACGCCTTCGCAAAGCTACTTGAGAAGTCCGCCAACGCCGCGCTGCGCGACCGCGTGCGGGACTTGAGCGTCGTCTTCGGTGATGGCCGCGCGCTGGACGAGGTCAAGCGCGTCGCGCTCGCGAAGGACGCGGACATGAACGCCCGCAAGGCCGCGCTCCAAACGCTCATTGAGAGCCGTCCGCCGGACCTGCGCGCCGTGTGCGAGCAGTTGCTCGGCGTGCGCTTCCTCAACACCGTCGCCGTGCGCGGCCTCGCGCAGTTCGATGACCCGGCCATCGGCGAGAAACTCGCGAAGAGCTACCGCAACTTCCACCCGAGCGAGCGTGCTGCCGTGATGGACACGTTGGTCTCGCGGGCGACTTTCACGCGAGCGCTCCTCACCGAAATGGCCGCCGGCAAAATCGCGCGGGCGGACTTGTCCGCCTTCCACCCGCGGCACCTCCGCAGCTTCAACGACGCCGCGTTGAACGAACAACTTGGCAAAGCGTGGGGCGAGTTGCGCGAGGCGGCGGCGGACAAACGCGCCTTCATCTCGAAGTTGAAATCTCAGCTCACGCCCGCCGTGCTCGCGCAGGCGGACAAATCAGCGGGTCGCGCGCTCTTCGGCATCGCGTGCGCGAACTGCCATCGCCTTTACGGCGAAGGCGGCGCAGTCGGCCCCGATCTCACCGGCGCGGACCGCGACAATTTGGATTACCTGCTCGACAACATCGCGGACCCGAGCGCCGTCGTGAGCGCGGACTTCCGCATGACCGTCGTGAACTTGAAGGACGGCCGCACTCTGAACGCGCTCATCGCCGCAAAGACCGACCGCACGCTCACGCTGAAGACCATGCCCGAGACGCTCACCGTTCCGCGCACTGACGTGACAAGTTTGCAGGAATCCGCGCTCTCGCTGATGCCCGAGGGATTGCGCGAAGCGCACACGCCCGAGCAACAGCGCGACCTGCTCGCCTACCTGCTGCACCCGGTGCAAGTGCCGCTGCCCGCCGGGAAATGAGCGCCGCACTGCCTTCGCTGCTGCCGCTGTTCGCCGCGTTCGTCTACGTGCTCGGCGCGCTGCTGGCCAAGCGCGCCGCCGAGTTCGGCGTGGGCGTGTGGCGCACGGCCTTTCTCTCGAACTGGAGTTCGGCCGCGCTCTTCGCGCTGCTGCTGCCGTACGGCGGCACCGTTCATTTCGATCAACTCTGGCAGCCTGCGCTCGTCGCCGTGTTTTACTTGCTCGGGCAATTGCTCAACTTCCTCGCGATTCAGCAGGGCGATGTCTCGGTCGCCACGCCCGTGATGGGTTTGAAAATCATCCTCGTCGCGGTGTTTACCAAGCTGCTGCTGACCTCGGGCGTCTCGCCGACACTGTGGGCGGCGGCCGCGTTGAGTTCCGCCGCCATCGCGCTGCTCAATCGCACCGAAGGCGCGGCACATCATCACGTCGGCAAAACCATCCTCTACGCCGGGTGCTCGGCGACCATGTTCGCGATCTTTGATGTGCTGGTGCAGAAGTGGTCGCCCGCGTGGGGGCTGGGCCGATTTCTGCCGGTGATGCTGGGCTTCACAGCGCTGTTCAGCTTCGCTTTCGTGCCGTTGTTTCACGCGCCGCTGCGCGCGGTGCCTGCGCCCGCGTGGCGCTGGTTGCTGGGCGGCTGCGGCTTCATCGGACTGCAATCCTTGATCTTCGTGAGTGCGATCGCGCACTTCGGCGGCGCGGCGCGGGCGAACGTCATCTACAGCTCGCGTGGGTTGTGGAGCGTGGTGGCGGTGTGGGCCATCGGACATTGGTTTGCAAACAAGGAGCAGCATCTCGGCGCGAGCGTGCTGCGCTGGCGGCTGGCTGGCGCGGTGCTGATGATGGCGGCGATTGCGCTGGTGCTGGGGTGAGCGAAGGGGCGGCGAACTTTGCGCTTCATCGGCGATGGCCGAGGCCGCACACTGCGGCCCCGTTATGATGCTTGAGAAATTCACCATCGGTGTGGGCGACCGTTTCGCCCACCAAGCGAAGGCCCAACTGACGGCCTTCCAACTCGCCGCCGCGCAAGGCGTGGCCGTCACGCCCGTTTGGAACAAGTCCAACCGCGAGCACACCTTCAGCGGCTCGCATCCGCAGAGCGTCTTCGACACGGCGCAGGCGGCGGTCAAGACCCTCGGCTGGACCGGCGGCTGGCACGTTGACGCGGATCACATCCGCATGGAGACCGTGGACAAGTTCCTGCCTTGCTCGGACTTCTTCACCATCGACGTGGCCGACAGCATCGGCAAGGCGCCAGAGGAACGCTATGTCGAGCGGTTTCTGGCCAAGCACACCGAGCTGATCGGCGCCGTCACCATTCCCGGCATCAGCGAGCCATTCCAAACGACCAGCGAAAGCATCGCGGCCATCGCGCGCAAATACCTCAGCGCCACGTGGGAGGCTGGTCAGATTTTCAAGCACATCAAGCGCACCAAGGGCGCGAAGAAGTTCATCGGCGAGGTCTCGATGGACGAAACCGATGCGCCGCAGACGCCGCCGGAACTGCTCGTGATTCTGGCCTTGCTGGCGGACGCGGGGGTTTACCTCCAGACCATCGCGCCGAAGTTCACCGGGCGGTTCAACAAGGGCGTGGACTACGTGGGCGACCTCGCACAGTTCGAGCGCGAGTTCAGCGACGATCTCGCCGTAATCGCTCACGCGGTGAAAGCCTACGGCCTGCCCAAAAATCTCAAACTCAGCGTCCACAGCGGCAGCGACAAGTTCAGCCTCTACCCCATCATCCGCCGCGCGTTGCAGCGCACCGGTGCGGGAGTGCATCTCAAGACCGCCGGCACGACCTGGCTGGAGGAAGTCATCGGCCTCGCCGAAGCTGGCGGCGATGGCCTGGCGTTGGCGAAGGAGATTTACGGCTACGCGCTGGAGCATGTGGACGAGTTGTGCGCGCCGTATGCCAGCGTCATTGACATTGATCGGACGAAGCTGCCGAGCGCAGCGGCAGTGAACGGCTGGACGGGCCCGCAACTGGCCAACGCCATCCGCCACCTCCCCACTCACCCGGAGTTCAACGCCAACATCCGCCAACTCCTGCATGTTTCGTTCAAACTCGCCGCCAAGGCCGGCACGCGCTACACGGACCTGCTCAAGGCCAACGAAGCCATCGTGGCGAAGAACGTGACGGAGAATCTCTACGACCGGCACCTGAAGCCGCTGTTCATCGGCTGAAGTATTGTGAGCCACAGATGAAACACCGATCGAACACAGACCAACGGCGGTCCGGTGAATCAGTGTTTCATCTGTGTTCAGTCTGTGGCTAAGAAGCACCATGAAATCCGCCATTACCATCTCACTCGTCGGCGAAGCGCGCGGCGGTCCGTTCGTTTACTGGGACGACCTCGCCGCCGGTTTCGCCGCCGCCGCGCGGCACGGCTTCGACGCCGTTGAGATTTTTCCACCGATGGCCAACGCCGTTTCCATCGGCGCGGCGCGCGAGCTGATGGAAAAGCATTCGCTCAAGGTCGCCGCTGTGGGCACGGGCGCGGGCTGGGTGAAGCACAAGCTCCGCCTCACGGACCCTGACGCCGCCGTGCGCGCGAAGGCGCGCGAGTTCATCTACGGCATCATCAACCTCGCCGGCTACCTCGGCGCGCCCGCGATCATCGGCTCCATGCAAGGCCGCTGGGAAGGTGCAGTCTCGCGTGAGCAGGCGCTGGATTGGCTTGCGGAGGAACTCAAGGCCTTGAGCGAACGTGCCGCCGCGCATCAGCAAGTTCTGCTCTACGAACCGCTGAATCGTTATGAGACCAACTTGCTAAACCGCAACGCCGACGCCGCCGAGTTCCTCACGGTGCGCGGGCTGAAGAACGTGAAGCTCCTCTGCGACCTCTACCACATGAACATCGAGGAGCAGAACCTCGCCGAGTCCTTGCGGCAGACGGGCGCGCTCGTGGGCCACGTCCACTTCGCCGACTCGAATCGCCGCGCCATCGGCCTCGGTCACACAGACATCGCGCCCATCGCCGCCGCGTTGAAGGCCATCGGCTACGTCGGCTACCTCTCAGCAGAAATCATCCCGTTGCCTGACGCGGAAACCGCCGCCGCGCAGACGATGGCGAGCTTTCGCCAGCACATTTTGACTTCTGGCTCCTGACTTCCGACGCCTTCTTCCCATGCTCAAAATCCAGCTTCTCCACCCCGACATTCTCCGCATCTGCGCGCAGGCCGGGCATCACGCGAAGATTCTCATCGCCGACGGCAATTATCCCGCCTCGACCAAGAAAGGCCCGAACGCCGAGCTGGTCTGCCTCAACCTCGCCCCCGGTTGCGTAACCGTGGCGCAGGTGCTGCGGGCGGTGTTGAGCGCCGTGCCGGTGGACTTCGTGAACACCATGGGCATCCCGGCGGACGACGCCTACGCGAAGTTCGGCGAGCCGCCCGCGTGGGCCGAGTTCCGCGCCATCGCGAAAGAAGCGGGCGTGACGGCGAACATCGAGCCGATCTCGAAGTGGGATTTCTACAAACACGTCGAGTCGCCCGACCACGTGCTCACGATTCAGACCGGCGACCAAGCGCTCTGGGCGAACGTGCTGCTCACCCTCGGCTGCCGGACGAATTGACGCCGCATGAAATGCCGTCCCCGCATCGGCACGACTGGCGAACTTAAGTTCACCGTTGCTGCTGAACACGTCATTGACTTCGCCACCGGCGGGATGCCCGCCGTCCTCAGCACGCCGCGGCTCGTCGCGCTCGTCGAGCGGTGCGCCCGCGAATCGCTCTATCCCTTCCTGCACGACCACGAGCGCACGGTCGGCGCGGAGATTGAGATCCGCCACCTCGCACCGACGCCGCTGGGCCAGCCCGTGACCATCACCACGCGCGTGATTGGCAGTGAAGCGCGCACGGTGGATTTTCAGTTCGAAGTGCGCGATGCCCACGAGGTCATTGCGCGCGGCCTGCACAAGCGCGCCGTCATCTCGGTGGATAGTTTCGCGAAGCGCGTCGCGCGCAAGGGCGTCTGAAACCCTACCAGCCATGAACCGCCGCCGCTTCCTCCGCCACGCTTCGCTCACCGCCGCCGCGCTCGCGGCGAACGCGCTGCCCGCGCCCGCACAAGTTTCCCCCAGCGGCGATCGCCCGTCGCGCGCCGACGGCGTCACCGTCATCAACCCGCGCAGCCGCGTGCCCGTCGGGCTCATCATTGACGACTCGACGTGCCTCGTGAACTTGAACCGCTTCGCGATGCCGCAGTTCAACGAGGTTTACCTCGGCGCGAACAAAACTTACCAACGCAACTGGCGCGACTGGCCGGTCGAGATTCCGGACAAGTTCCTCCGCGCCTTCAACGATTGGGCCGTCGGCGCGGGCGTGCGCGGCAAGTTCAGCATTGTCCCGTTCCCCGCGTGCGTCGGTCGCCTCGACCGCGAGCTTCCGGGCTGGTCGCGCCGCGAACTCGCCGACAGCCTCAAGCTCGTGCGCGAGGAAATGGCGCCGCACTGGGACCTCACGCCCGAGATGGTCACGCACACGCGGGTGATTGATTTGAAGACTGGCCATCCTTATCCCGAGGTCACACCGAAGTTCATGGAGAACTGGGAATGGACCACGGGCAAGAGCGCCGACGAGATTGGCGCTTACCTCGCCTACGCCTTGCAAATCTTGAAGGACGCCGGGCTGCCCGCCGACGGCATCACCACGCCCGGCGGCTTCGGCAAGAAGGCCCGCGCGCAAATGTCCCTCGCGACGCTGCAGGCCTGCCGCTCCGTCTTCGGCACGGAGATTCCGCACTACTTCACCGACCTCTTCACCGAGCCGGGCCGCAGCGTCGCACCCGTCGTGCAAAACGCCTCCGGCCTCGACGGCCCCGATCCGCGCTGCGTCGTTTACGTTCCCGGCTGCACCGGCGATTGGACCGCCGGCTGGGACTGCACGCCGCCCGGCGGCGCGGACAAGTTCATCACCGCCGATGGCAAATCGGGCCGTATGGTCGAGGTCATCCAAAGCGGTGAGCCGGCGCTGATGTTCGGCCACTGGACGGGCATTTACTTCAACGGCTACGAGGTTGGCTTCAAGATTCTGCAAGACGTCGTGAAGCGTCTTCAGGCGCGCTTCGACAACTTGCTCTGGATGAAGAACAGCGAAGTCGCCCGCTACTGGGCCGCGAAGGAACTCACGCGCATCGAGCGCGCGGGCAACACGCTAAATCTTCGCGCTCCCTTCGCCTGCCCGGACTTCACGCTGCGGGTCGCCGTCCGCTCCACGAAGCCTCCGCAACTCCGCGTCGCCGTCGATGCCAAGCCCCTCACCGAAGTCACCGTCCCGCTGAAACTCACCCCTGGCACCTGGTGCCGCGACGGCGAAGCGACGCTCGTCTGCATCGCGCTACCGAAAGGCACGGCTGAGTTGCAATTCAGTTGAACGCGTTTGCGCCGAGTCTAGCCATGAGCCGCCGCCTCAACTAGCTTTGCCCCGATGAACCAACCCAATCATCCGGAGCCTGATGTCTTGCGCGAGGCCGCTTACGAAGCCGTCCCGCTGCTCGCACCGGCGGACTTTTTCGACCCGGTCATCGAGGCTTACAAGAAGGACGTGGACCGGACGATGATTTGCGAAAACTTGAAACGCTCGGTGGAACAACGCGTGCAACGGATGGCTGCCAACATCCGCGCCATAGATGAGTTTCGTCGTGCGCGCGGCTACGGAAATCCCCATGGCCGGTGACTTCCAGGCATTCGGTCAAATGCTGAACTCGGCGGGCGTCCGCTACATCGTCATTGGCGGGTGGGCGGCCATCATTCGTGGTTCCGCCCGCACGACGCTCGACACCGATGTGGTCTATGCCCGCGACCGCGAAAATATCCGGCGCTTGGTCGAGGCGCTCAAGCCCCACGCCCCGTATCTGCGCGGCGCGCCGGAGGGCCTGCCGTTCACCTTCGATGAGCGCACCGTCCGCAACGGATTGAATTTCACGCTCAAGACAACGCTGGGCGATTTGGACCTGCTCGGCGAGGTGGCGGGCGGCGGTGTTTACGAGCAACTGCTGCCATTCACCACCGAGGAACAGGCGTTTGGCATCACCTTCCGCTGCGTCACCCTCGAGCGCCTCATCCAGCGCAACCGCGCCGCCGGCCGCCCGAAGGACTTGGAAGCCATCGCCGAACTTCAGGCCATCCTCGAGGAACGCAACGCGACTGGCCAAAGCTGAATTCCTCGTCCACCCCGACTGAAAACTGATTACTGAACATTGAACACTGAGTTGTCTCCGATGCAAACCCGTCCCCTCGGCAAAACCGGTCTCCAACTCCCCGTCCTCAGCTTCGGAGCCTCCTCGCTCGGCGCGGAATTTCGCGCGGTCAAACTTGATGAGGCGCTCGAAAGCGTCCGCGTCGCTCTCGACTGTGGTCTCAACTTCATCGACACCTCGCCGTTCTACGGACGCGGCATGAGCGAAGTGCTCCTCGGCATCGCGCTTCAGGGCGTGCCGCGAGAGAGCTACACGCTCTGCACCAAGCTCGGCCGCTACGACCTCGCGCACTTCGACTTCAGCGCCAAGCGCGTCGTCGAGAGCGTGGACGTGAGCCTGCACCGGCTGCGCACCGACCACCTCGACATCATCCTCTGCCACGACATCGAGTTCGTGCCGATGCAGCAGATCGTGGATGAGACCATTCCCGCGCTGCGCAAAATCCACAAGTCCGGCAAGGTGCGCTTCGTCGGCTTCAGCGGTTATCCGCAGAAAATTTTCCGCTTCATCTGCGACCAGACCGACGTGGATTGCGTGTTGAGCTACAACCAATTCACGCTTCAGAACACGCGCTTCGCCGACGAGACGATTTCTTACCTCAAGGCCAAGGGCGTCGGCGTGATGAACGCCGGCCCGTTCAGCGCGCGCCTGCTCACCCATGCGCCGCTGCCCGCGTGGCTTAAGGAACCCGAGAACGTGAAGGCCGCCGCCCGCGCCGCCGCCGCCCACTGCGCCAGCAAGGGCGTGGACATCGCCAAGCTCGCGCTCCAGTTCAGCCTCGCGAACCCCGACATCACCACGACCGTCAGCGGCAGCGCGAACCCCGCGAACATCCGCAACTGGGCCAAGTGGGCCGCCGAACCGCTCGACCAAGAACTCCTGCGCGAAGTCCAAACCATCTTCGCCCCCGTCAAGAACCTCGGGCACAAGGAAGGACTGGCGGAGAACAACTGAGCTGCCGTGGACATCACCGATTTCATTCGCCTCGCGCAAGAGGAGCCGTCCATGCCGTTCCTCATCATCGGCGGCTACGCAGTCGGTGCCCACGGCCACACGCGTGCCACGTTCGACGTGGACTTCCTTGTGCGTTCGGCAAATCGCGAGGACTGGTTTGTCCGCTTGGCGGCGGCGGGGTTGAAGCTGTATGCCCAGACGAAAGCGTTCGCCCAATTCAGTCAGGCAGCGGCCGGGGACGGCCTGGACCTGATGTTCGTGGATGAAGCGACGTTTGACCGGATGTGGCAGGCTGCTGTGCTGCGTGACTTTGGCAGCGCACAAGCGCGCGTTCCCTGTCTGGATCACCTGTTGGCGTTGAAGCTTCACGCGCTCAAGCAATCGCTCACCCACCGCACGGCCAAGGACGCCGAAGACGTGGAAATCCTGGTGCGCCGCAACGGATTGAACTTGCGCGATGCCCGCTATCAGGAACTCTTTCTCAAGCACGGAACCCGCGAACTCTATGACACCTTCCTCCGAATCCTGCGTCATCCATGATGCGGCGCGGCCGAGCTTGGAGTTGAACCTGCCCGATGGTGAGGGCTTTGCTCCGCTGCCGCCCCTGGTCCCGCTCTCCGTAATGATCGAACGCAGCCGGCAACTGCGCCACTGGTTCCCCCAGGGCATCCCTTCGCCCGAGGAGCGATGGCGGGCGAAGTCCGAATGGCCCTTCGTCTTGTAGCCCCGGTGTCTCCTTGCCTTGCCGCCAAACTGTCTGTCAGCACTTCTGAATTCAACCATGCGCCACCTCCTTGTTCTCCCACTCCTCGCCCTTGCCCTCATCGCGCAGGAGCCGACTCCGCCCGCCAAGCCCATCGCGCAGCGCGACGGCTCCGGGCCCATCGTGCTCACGTGCCCGACGCTCGGCGCGGTCATCCGCTACAGCATTGACGGCTCGGACCCGGGGCCCAAGGGCGGGCCTTACCTCGCGCCCATCCTCCTGCCCGCCGGCGGCACCGTGAAAGCCCGCGCCTACACCGCCGACCGCAAGCTCAAGAGCGACCTCTTCGAAGCCAAGTTCGAAGCCCCGGCCGGCGCGAAGCCGCTGCCTTCCACCCTCGTGCCCTGCACGCAGGACCGCGACTTCCCCACTTACGACTGGGCCGTGCGCCACGCCGCCGTCACCAAGCTCACGGCGGAGAAGCAGGCCTCGCTCGTCTTCATTGGCGACTCCATCACGCAGATGTTCGGTGGCGTGCCGCACGACCGCGGCCAGCCCGGCAAGGACGTGTGGGAGAAGTTCTACGCCAAGCGCAACGTCGCGAACCTCGGCTTCGGCTACGACTACTTGGAAAACACCCTCTGGCGTTTGCGTCACGGCGAACTCGACGGCGCGAAGGCCAAGGTCGTTGTCATGCACATCGGCACCAACAACGCCGGGAAGAACACGCCCGAGGAAATCGCCGCCGGCGTGCGCGCCTTGCTCGACGAAATTCATCAGCGCCAGCCGCAAGCCCACGTCATCCTCATGGCCATCTTCCCGCGCGGCCCCAAGCCCGACGCCATGCGCGCCAAGCTCGACACCACGAACAAGCTGCTCGCGCAGTTCGCCGCGCCGGGCAAAGTCACCTTCCTCGACATCGGCGCGAAGTTTCTTCAACCCGACGGCTCCATCACGCGCGAGGTGATGGGCGATTTCCTGCACCCCACTGCCAAGGGCTACGAAATCTGGGCCGAGGCGCTGGAACCGGTGCTGGTGAAACTGCTGGGTGAGGGGAAGCCATAGCCGAAAGGTAAGGCGGGCAGTCCCCTGCCGGGCGGGGCGTCGGGAGCAAGGGCGCGGTGGGTTGCCGAGCGGCGCGCCTTACCACTAGGCTGGCTCGAACCTCCGACTGAAAGATGCGGGACAAGTCTACTGCGCCACCTTGAGCCTGAAATAGGCTTTGGGAGCTGTCCCGTTGGTCAGGAAAGCGGCGGGTGTCCAAGTTTGAAGATCAGCGGACTTTTCGATCACAAGAAAGCTCCCAGCAGGTGCCTGAACTCCAGCCGGAACCAACGCAACGCTCTCGGTCAGATAGTAGGTCATGGAGACATTTGCGGTTATAGGACGAATACCCGCCTCAACACGCACGGGCAGAACCGACAGCGGGCCCTCCAAATCAAAGAGTGAGAAATTTGAAGCCGGAGTCG
>JBJTAU010000270.1:0-12300 GCA_046090965.1 Limisphaerales bacterium
CGACATCACCGGCACCATGCCGTCGCCCGAGGAGGTCCGCTCCTTCCTCGCGGACAAGGATCCCAAGAAACGCGAGAAGCGGGTGGACGAGCTGCTGGAGCGCCCGGAGTTCACCGAGATGTGGGTGATGAAGTTCGCCGAGTTGCTGCAAATCCGCACCGACAACAACCAGTTCCAAGACAAGTCCGCGCTCCAATACTACGACTGGCTCAAGGACCAGTTCGCCAAGAACGTCCCGATGGACAAGCTCACTCAGGACCTGCTCACGGCCAAGGGCGGCACGTTCGCGAACCCGGCGGCGAACTTCTACAAGGTCGAGACCGACACACTGAAGCTCTCCGAAAACGTCGCGCAGGTCTTCATGGGCATGCGGATGCAGTGCGCGCAGTGCCACAACCATCCGTTCGACCGCTGGACGATGAACGACTACTACGGCTTCGCCGCGTTCTTCGCTCAGGTCGGCCGCAAGACCGGCGAAGATCAGCGCGAGACGGTGGTTTTCAACCGCGGCAGTGGCGGCGTCCGTCACCCGGTCGGCAACCGCGACATCGCCCCGAAGTATCTCGGCGCGGACGGCGGCACGCCGGCCGAAGGCCAGGATCGTCGCGAGGTCATGGCCAAATGGCTCGCTTCGCCGGCCAACCCGTTCTTCGCGCGCAACCTCGCGAACATCGTCTGGGCGCACTTCTTCGGGCAGGGCATCGTCGAGCCGGTGGACGACGTGCGCATCAGCAACCCGCCGTCGAACCCCGAGCTGCTGGAGGAGTTGGGCAAGCGCTTCACCGATTCGAACTACAACTTCAAGAAGCTCGTGCGCGACATCTGCGCGAGCCGCACTTACCAGCTCACGCCCAAGTCCAACGCCTTGAACGCCGAGGACACGCGTAACTTCGCCAAGGGCTCCATCCGCCGTCTCCGCGCCGAGGTGCTGCTCGACGCGATCACCCAGGTCACGCAGACCAAGAACAAGTTCCGCGGCCTGCCCGACGGTGCGCGCGCCGTGGAGATCGTGGATGGCCGCACCACGACCTACTTCCTCACCACCTTCGGCCGCGCCAGCCGCGACACGGTCTGCGCTTGCGAAGTGAAGATGGAGCCGAACCTTTCGCAGGCGCTCCACCTCCTCAACGGCGACACGGTGAACAGCAAGATTCAAGGCGGCGGCCTCGTCAGCGCGATGACCAAGGAAGGCAAGACGCCCGAGCAGATCATCGAGGAGTTCTACTGGCGCGCCCTGTCCCGTCCGCCCACGCAGACGGAGCAGACCAAGCTCGTCGCCTTCGTCGCTGACGCCAAGACGCCTGCCGAAAAGAACACCGTGCTGAACGACCTCTTCTGGGCCGTGCTGAACTCGAAAGAGTTCATCTTCAATCACTGATCCGTTTCGCGTCGCCCGACGCGGCCTTACTCCTTTCGACCTGAAGACTGCTTCCCTTCTCCTCGGAGCCGGGGCGTTGCTGGCGCTCGCCGCCACCGCCTCCGCGCAAAAAGTCACCTACGACGAGCACGTTCTCCCGATCTTCAAGAACCAGTGCCTCAAGTGCCACAACTCCGACAAGCCCAAGGCCGACCTCGACCTCTCGACCTTCGGCGGCACGATGAAGGGCGGCAGCTCCGGCCTCATCGTCGCGGGCGGCGACCCCGACGGCTCCGTCCTCTACAAGACCGTGACCCACGCCGCCGAGCCGACCATGCCGCCGAAGAGCAAGTTGCCCGACAAAGAGCTCGAGTTGATCAAGAAGTGGATCGCGGGCGGGCTGTTGGAGAATTCCGGCAGCAAGGCCATCGCGTCGAACCGTCCGAAGATTGACTTGAGCCTCAGCTCCGCATCGTTTGGCAAGCCCGAGGGCGCGCCGCCCATGCCCGGCGATTTGCTTCTGGAGCCCGTCGTCCGCACCACGCGCACCAGCGCCAGCACTGCGCTGGCCGCCAGCCCGTGGGCGCCGCTCGTTGCGCTCGGCGGTCAGAAGCAGGTGCTGCTCTACAACTCCGACACGCTGCAACTGGCCGGCGTGTTCCCCTTCCCCGAAGGCTTCCCGCACGACGTGAAGTTTAGCCGCAATGGCAAGTTCCTCCTCGCGGGCGGCGGACGCGGCGCGAACAAGGGGATCGTCGCCGTCTGGGACGTGACCACGGGCGAACGCATTATCACGGCCGGCGACGACCTGGACGTGGCGCTCGCGGCGGACATTTCCTCGAACCAGAAGTGGATCGCGCTCGGTGGGCCGGACCGGCTGGTGAAAATTTACGCGACCGCGACCGGCGAGCAGCTTCACTAGATGAAGAAGCACACGGACTGGGTCACGGCATTGGAGTTCAACCACACCAGCACCTATCTCGCGACCGGCGACCGCAACGGCGGTGTGGTCGTGTGGGACTCGGAAGTCGGCCAGGAAGTGCAGACTTTCACCGGCCATCGCGGCGCGATCACCGCGCTGACGTGGCGCTCACCGGACATTCTCGTGACCGCGAGCGAGGACGGCACCGTGAAGACGTGGAGCGTGAAGGAAGGCGCGCAGGCCAAGTCGGTGATTGCCCACAGCGCGACCGTGGCCGTCCGCTTGACCACGGACGGCCTCATGGTCACGGCGGGCCGCGACAAAGCGATCTCCACCTGGGACAAGGAAGGCTACACGGGCAAGACCTTCAGCATCACGAACGATCTGCCGGTTCGTGCCACGCTCACGCACGACGGCAAGCGGGTCATCGCCACCGACTGGACCGGCCGCGTTTATGCGTGGGATGCGAACGATGGCCGCGAGTTGACGGGCCTTTCGCTGAATCCGCCCGCCATCGCTGACCAGCAGCAGCAGGTCGCCAAACGCATCGCCGACCTCGAAACTGATTTGCCCAAGCTCCAGGCCAAGTTGGCCGAGGCCACTGCCGCCACGGTGAAGGCCAAGGCCGACCTTGCCGCCGCCAAGCCCGGCGACAACCAGAAGTCGCTCAACCTCGCCGCCGAAGTCGCTGCCAAGAAGCAGGACGAGGCGAGGGCGGCCATTGAAAACGCTGAGGCCGAACTGAAGCTCGCCAAGGCCGGCGTGGACCGCCTGAAGCTCGGCGCCGCCTACGCGCAAGTTTGGAAGGCCAAGGAAGAATTCGCCGCGCACAAGGCCGAGCAGAAGCGCCTCTTGGATGAAGCGCAGTCCGCCCTGGCCGCCGTCAAGCAGGCCGAGGACGACATCAAGACCGTGAAGAAGCAGAAGACCACGACCAAGGAAGAGAAGGACAAAGTCGCGAAACGCCTGAAGGATTTGGACAAGGCCATCACCGACAACAAGAAGCTCGCCTCCACCTCGAAGGCCGCCGCCGAGAAGCTGACCAAACCGTTGCAGGCCGAGGAGAAGAAACTTCAGGCCATGACCGCCGACTACCAGAAGCTCAAAGCCGCTTCCGCAGCGACCCCGCTCAAGTCGGCCAAACTCTGACCCCTCTCCGACCGGCTCCCACTCCCGGTCGGTCCTACCCGGCTCGATGCCTTGGTGTTAGGCAAAACAGTTGCCTTCCTGCCGCGTCCGCCGTAAGCCAAGGCCCGCATGGATGATTCTTCTTCGCGCTCGCGTCCGGGTGAGTTTCAGTCGCTCCCGCGCCGCGCCCCGCGTCCGCTGCGCCCTGAGTTTCCGGAGCGCCGGGATTTTCGTGACCGTCCGCCGCGCCGTGACTTCGCCTCGCCGGCGGGCTTCCGCGCCAGTTCGCCAGAGCCGCGCGAGGAACGTCGGCCCGTGGGGCCACCCGCCGGCACGGTCTGGCCCACACCGTGGGTGCAGCTCAAATACATCTCCAACTCCCCCACGATTTATCCGGCGATGATCGCCGGTGCGTCACCTGACGCCAAGCCGGGTGATCTGGTGGCGGTGTTTGGGAAGGAGGGCCGGCGCTTTGGCAGCGGGCTGTGGAATCCCAAGGCGCGGGTCCCGCTCCGCGTGCTCCACCTCGGCGAGGAGGCCGTGGGTGAGGAATTGTTCGAGGCGCGGCTGGGTGACGCGCTGGACTTGCGGCAGAACCTGCTCGCCCTCGAAGCCAGCACGGACGCTTACCGCGTTGTCTCCTCGGATGGTGACGGCTTGAGCGGGCTTGTCGTTGACCGCTTCGGGGACACTTTGAGCGTGGAAGTTCACAGCCTCGGCATCTTTCAGCGGCTCGGCAGATTGCTGCCCCTACTGCACCAGCGGCTTGGCACCAAGCGGCAGGTCATCTCGGTGGACGACTTCATCGCGCGGGTGGAAGGCATCCGCTTCGCCGCAGCCAACGACGTGCGCTCCGTCAAGATTCGCGAGCACGGCGTGCGCTATGAAGTGAACTTCGAGTCCGGCCACAAGACCGGTTTCTTCTGCGACCAGCGCGAGAACCGCCGCCGGCTCGCCGCCTTCGTGAAGGACAAGCGCGTGCTGGACTGCTGCTGCTACACCGGCGGGTTCGCGCTCACGGCGAAGGTGCTGGGCGGCGCGGCGGAGGTGACGGGCGTGGACCTCGACGAGCAGGCCATCGCGCAGGCGAAGCGCAACGCGAACTTGAATCAGGCGCGCATCGAATGGGTGCATTGCGACGCGTTCTCGTTCGCGCGGCAGATGCAGCGCAACAACACGCGCTGGCCGGTGGTGGTGCTCGACCCGCCCAAGTTCATCTTCAGCGGCGAGGACGAACTGGAGGGCCGGCGGAAATACGAGGACTTGAACGGCATGGGCATGAACGTGCTGGAGCCGGGCGGCCTGCTGGTAACGTGCTCGTGTTCCGGGATGATTGACATGGAAGGCTTCGAGGCGCTCGTGACGCGTGCGGCGTATCGCCTCGGCAAGCGGCTGCAATTCCTGGATCGCACCGGCGCGGGCGCGGACCACCCGGTGATGGCGAACTGCCCGGAGAGCCGTTACCTCAAGGTGATCTGGGCGCGGGTGTGGTGACGCTCAGAGCTTCACGCGCGCGAGGTAGATCGCGGTCTTGCCCTCGTGTGAGGAGTAGTAGCTGACCCAGAGCAGGTTGTCGTGCCAGACGAGACCCGGGTAGCTGCTGTCGCCGCCGCTGGGCAGGTCGAGCAGCGGGTTGAGCGTGCCCTTCTCCACGTCCAACTCGCAGACGACAGTCTTGGTCTTCTTGTCCGCCCCGTGGTTGTGCAACCGGCCCACCGCGATCCAACGCCCGTCGGGGATTTGGATGAAGTTCGGTCCACCGAAGAACTTGCCGAGATCCTTCCACTCCCACTGGTCGTAGGGAATCTTCCGGCTGATGCCGAGCAGGGCCGTGTTTGAGGGCTTCCCGTCGCGTCGTTGCAAGCAATAGAGCGTGCCGTCTGGTCCGGTGCGCAGCGTGGCCTCGGTTGGGCCGTTCTCGGAGGAGAGATCTTCAACGAGCGTGTCGTAGTCCACGCCGTTCTTGGTGAGCAGCAGCGTGGTGCCGTATTTCTTCGCGGTGCGGCTCTCAGGCGACACGTCATAGGCGACGCCCAAGCCATGGTTGCGATGCCAGGTCACCCGCCAGAGCCATTGGTTCGTCGGGCCGACCCAGAAGACCTTGCCCCACTTCTTGCCGTCGTCGGAGAGCGCGACGAAAGACTGGCTCTCCGTCGCCGGCTGGGTCCCTTCGCGCACGGTCGCACCACCCAACAGCATCAGGCGCGGCACACCGGGCATGACGGTGATCTTCGGGTCCCGCAAGTCGAAGCCCGGCATCTCGATGCGCGCGGCGGACTCCCACCAAAAACCACTGTCGCTGGTCAGCACGCGCACCGCGCCGTCGGGCGAGACGTGGCCATTGCCTTCGCGGAAAACGCAATACCACCGGTCCTTGAAGCGCACCAGGTCGGGGAACGCGTTGTGCGGCGCGGCGTCCCAGATTTTGCGGTGCTCGACGAGCCGCGCGGCGGGCGCGGCGTTGTCGGCGGCCACGGCGGCGACGGCTGGCAACGCGGCCAGCAGGCAAGCGAGGAGAAGTTTTGCGTTCACGCGCTGGTTGTAGCGGGTTGCCGGCGGGCTTTCAACTGTCCGTGTCGGGAGTTTGTAGCCTGTTCATCCCGCTTGCGCTTGCGCTCCGCGCGCTCAGCCTTAACCTTCAGCGCGATGAGCATCGCGACGCGCACGGGCGACAATGGCACCACGGGCCTGATGTATAACCGCCGCGTGTCCAAGTGCCACCCGCGCGTGGAGGCTTACGGCACGGTGGACGAGCTGAACGCTGCGCTTGGCTTGGCCCGCGCCTCCGCGCAGCAGGATTTTGTCGGCGGCAACTTGCTGATTATCCAGAAAGACTTGGTGACGCTCATGGGCGAGCTGGCGACGGGAACGGAGGACTTGCCGCGCTACGCGAAGGATGGATTCACGCTCGTGAGCCCTGAACTCACTGTGAAGTTGGACAAGCTGGTGGCCGAGATCGAAGCACAGAGCATCACGTTCAAGGGTTGGGCCACGCCGGGCGCAACGCTGAACAGCGCGGCGCTTGATGTGGCGCGCACGGTCTGTCGCCGTGCCGAGCGGCGCGTGTGCGCGTTACATGAGGCCGGGCAGTTGCAGAACCCGGAAATCATCATTTACCTGAACCGCCTCGCCGATTTGCTCTGGCTCTTCGCGCGCTGGGTCGAGACGAAGGCTGGCGTGCAGTGAAGAGCTTGTCAGTGTTCAGTCGCGTGCAGCCTGTTGTAGAATTTGCGTCATGCCATCTATATCCATTGCTGGGCCCGCAGGTTCGCTTGAAGGTCGCTTCCATCGCGCGCCGTCACCGGATGCGCCTGTTGCGCTCGTGCTGCATCCGAATCCGAAGTTCGGCGGGACGATGAACACGCTGGTGGTGTATTCGCTCTTCACCGCGTTTCAGGACGCGGGCTTCAGCGTGCTGCGGTTCAACTTCCGCGGCGTGGGCCGCAGCGCGGGCGAGTTCAGCGGCGGGGTTGGGGAACTGGCGGATGCACACGCGGCGTGGGCGTGGCTGCGCGCAGAGTGCCCGCAGGCGAAGGCGAAGTGGGTCGCGGGGTTTTCGTTCGGCGCATGGATCGGGCTGCAACTGCTGACGAAGGAGAGTGGTTTCGATGGGTTCGTCGCGGTCGCTCCGCCAGCGAACAATTTGGATTTCAGTTTCGTGACGGAGTGGCGGACGCCCGGATTGATTGTGCATGGCACCGCGGATTCGCTGGTGCCCGAGGCGGTGGTGAAGGCACTGGCGGCGCGGCCCTGCGCGCCCGGAGTGATGGTGGACTACGCGCAGGTCGAGGGCGCGAGCCACTTCTTCGACACGGGGCAGGAGGAGTTGGTGCGGCTGGTGCGTGAGCGCATCATGCGCGTCGCCTAAACACGCAGAATAGCTCATCGCCGACGCGCTTGTTGGCGGCGAGGCGGAGTTGGTAGGCGTCGGCGAGGTGGGCGAAGCCGCGTCCGTCGGCGATGGTCGGCGCTGTGCGGCCGCCGATGAGGCGGGGGCTGATGGTGAGGTGCAGTTCGTCCACGAGGCCGGCACGGAAGAGGGCGTCATTGAGTTCGCCGCCGCCTTCGCAGAGCAGTCGTTTCACATTCCACTCGCGATGAAGCCATCGCAGTGCGGCGTGGAAATCAACTTCGTCGTGGCCGGTGGTGAAGACGGCGTCCGCGACGGCGCGGAGGGGTTTTAGTTTCGCGGCGGGCGCGCGTTTACTCGTGAGGACGAGGATGGGCGAGAACCGGTGGCGGAAGATTTCCGCGCGCGGGTTTACGGTGCCGGAGCCGCTGACGATGACGCGCAGGTTGTCTTCCGCGAGGCCGTGTTTGCGGCGCAGTTTGCGGAAGCGTTCCGCACCCGGGCCGAGGGCGTAATCGTGCAAGTCCACCGTGCGCGCTCCGCTCATCACGGCATCAGCGGTGGCGCGGAGTTCGTAGAGGTGCTCGTGGTCGCGCGCACTGGTGAACGTGGAGACGGCGCGGTTGGCGGAGGCGATTTTGCCGTCGGCGGACATCGCCATGTTCACGAGGACGAAGGGGCGTGAAGGCGTTTCGGGTTTGGCGTTTGGCGTTTCGAGTTGGCGACGTGTGCGCATCGTCGTTGGAACTAGAAACCCGAAACGCAAAACGCGAAACCGGAAACTTACACGATGAGCATCGCATCCCCGTAGCTGAAGAAGCGGTAGCGCTCGCGCACGGCTTCGGCGTAGGCGGCGAGGATGAGTTCGCGGCCGCGCGCTTCGCCCGGCGCGGCGAAGGCGCTGACTAGCATGAGCAGCGTGGATTGCGGGAGGTGAAAGTTGGTGAGGAGGGCGTCCACGACGCGGAATTGAAACGGCGGATGGATGAAGATGCGGGTGCGGCCTTGCGCGGCTGAAAGTTGAAAGTTGAAAGTTGAAAGCTGCGCTGCGCTTTCGAGCACGCGCACGGTGGTGGTGCCGACGGCGATGACGCGACGGCCGTCGCGTTTCGCGGCGTTCACAGCGTCGGCAGTGGCAGCGGACAACTCGAATCGTTCTTCGTGCATGATGTGGTCGGCGAGGTTGTTCGCCTTCACGGGCGCGAAGGTGCCGAGGCCGACATGCAGTGTCACGAAGTGGACTCGCACGCCACGCGCGCGCAAGTCATCAAGCAACTCCGGCGTGAAGTGCAGGCCTGCCGTCGGTGCGGCGACGGAGCCAGCGGGTTGCGCGAACACAGTTTGATAGCGCGTGTCGTCCTCGGTGCCAGCAGCGCGCTCAATGTAGGGTGGCAATGGAATTTCGCCGAGCGCATCGAGGTCGCGGAGGAGGTTGTCGGTGCCAGCGAAGCGGACGCGGCAATGACCTTCGGAGTTTTTTTCCTGCACGACGGCGCGCACGGGCGAGGACGCACCGGTGTTTGCGATCAGGTGAATTTCTGTGCCAGAGCGGACGCGTTTTCCGGGACGGAGCATGGTCCACCACTCGTTCGGTGCGACTTCCTCGACGAGCAGTAACTCCACTTGTCCACCACTAGCCGGTTTGTGGCCGCGCAATCGCGCGCGGAGCACGCGGGAGTTGTTCAGCACCAGCACGTCGCCAGCGCGGAGATGGTCGCGGAGGTTTGGGAAGCGTCGGTGTTCCAAGCGCGCGTCTTGCCGGTGGACGACGAGCAAGCGCGAGCCATCGCGCGTGGGGGCTGGGGTCTGCGCGATGAGTTCGGGCGGCAGGACAAAGTCAAAGTCAGACGTCAACACAGTCAGTGGGGCGATAGTGGGGCAGTAGGCACTGGGAAAGCCGGTCAGAATTGCCCGTTTTCGACGGCATTACTGGAGTTTGTTCGATAAAGTTCCAACGAGGAGCCCGGTCGGATCCTGCTTGGGGTGCCTAAACTAGGAGGGAGAGCTGATGGATTTCGAATTAAGACGCGTTGTAACCTGTTCAAATCAAATGAGTAACACAAAAGTGAAAAATCTTGTGTGTTACCTGTTGACCTTTGTGGGGCAAAAGAGATACAAAGTGGGCCGTTGTGGGTCACTATGGGTTAGTTGGTCTAGGTGGCCCATTCGCGTGAAGTATGTCTGCAACCACCGAAAGCGTGCGGGTCACCTTCAAAGGTGAATACGACTTTGGCGTGGACGACAAGCGGCGGGTGCAAATCCCCGCCAAGTGGCGTCCAGCCGAGGGCACGGTGCTATCGGTGCATGTGTGGAAGGCCGAGGGGCAGCGGCATCCCTGTCTGCTGGTGCTGCCGCCAGCTACCGCGCGTAAGCTGGAGGAAAAACTCGAGGGGATGTCCTTCAGCGATCCGAAGGCCGAAGCGCTGCGCCGCCTGCTGGGAGCGGATTGCGATGATCTGACGCTGGATTCGGCGGGGCGCATCTGTTTGCCTGAGAAACTGGCGAACAAGGCGCAGCTTGGCAAGAAAGCCGTTTTGGTCGGCCTCTTCGACCGGTTTCAGATCTGGCACCCCGAGCATTACCGCGACACGAACGTGAGCGACGAGGTCGTGCGGCCGGATGCCATCAAACTGATTTAGCCATGGGCCTGCTCAAATTTCTCAACACCGGCAAGAGCCTCGTGGGCTTGAAGGACAAGCTCATCACGAAAGTGCCGCTGGGCGAGGTCGTGCCAAATTTCAACACACCGCCCGACGCGATGAGCCGTGCGGTGGCGGCGGTGCGCGGACGCAAGCGTGACCGTGACACGTTCGCGAGTGAAGGCCGACCGGCGGCGCGTGCAGGTGGGCTGAAAATCCGCAGCACGGTCGCGCCTGATCCGAAGCTGCCGAAGAACCCGTTTGCCAAGCCTGTCATCAAGCGCCGCCAACCCAAAACGGATGAGGCGCTTGAGGTGCGGGAGCAAGCGCCCGTCGGTCCCACGCTCGCACCCGGCTTTGTGCCGCCCTCCGCAGCGAAGAGTTGGGCCACGCGGCTGCGGCTCGTGCGCGACACGGTGAAGCGGCCGGTGGCGCGCAAGCTGAAGGTCCCCGCGCGGCTGGCTAAGGTGTTCGGTGCGAAGGCCGCGGCGGTTCGGCGGCGCGTGCCGCGTGGTCCGCTCGCGGCGCGGCGGCAACTGGTGGTGGCGTAACCGGCCCATGAAACGTGACCAGCTTCATCCACAACCCGGTGATGGTGGAGGAAGTGTTGGCCGCACTCGGGCCGAAGGCGGGCGGGACTTACGCCGACGGGACGCTGGGTTCGGGTGGGCACGCGGCGGCGCTGCTACGGGCCAGCGCTCCGACTGGATGGCTCTTTGGCTGCGATCGCGATGGCGACGCCCTTGAGGCGGCGCGCGCGCGGCTGGCAGCGGAGTTTGCCGGCCGCTGCGAGTTGCGGCGCGGGAATTTTGCGGAATTGCCGGACTGGGTTCCGGCGGGAAGTTGCGACGGCGTGCTGCTGGATTTAGGCGTGAGCTCGCCGCAACTGGACCGGGCGGAACGCGGGTTCAGCTTCCAGCAGGATGGCCCGCTGGACATGCGGATGGACGCGCGGCAGGCGCTGACGGCGGCGGAGCTGGTGAACTTCGCGAGCGCCGACGAACTGGCGAAGATTTTCCGGGATTACGGTGACGAGCCGGATGCGCGGCGGGTGGCACGGGCCATTGAGCGCGACCGGCAGGTGCAGCGGTTTGAGACGACGCGGCAGCTCGCGGAACTGATGGAGCGCATCGCTCCGCGACACGGGCGCAAGGCGCATCCGGCCACGCGCGTGTTCCAGGCGCTGCGCATTGCGGTGAACGACGAGATCGGCTCGCTGCGGCGCGGGTTGGCGGGCGCGGTGCGGCTGCTGAAGCCCGGCGGGCGGCTGGCGGTGATCACGTTTCACTCGCTTGAGGACCGCGTGGTGAAGGGCTTCGGGCGCGAGGCGGCGCGGGATTACGTCGTGCCCGGCGAAGTGGACGTGCCGGAGTTGCGGCAGCCACGAGTGCCAGCGGTGCGGGTGGTGACGCGGAAGGCGATTTGCGCCAGCGACGCGGAAGTCGCGGCGAACCCACGGGCGCGCAGTGCGCAACTGCGGGTGTTCGAGAAAGTTTAACGGCGGCGGTTATGGCAAAGAATCGAAAGAACAGTGCGGGCGGCGGAGTCCGGTTCGGACCGGCTGTGAAGGCCTTTTTCATCTGCCTGGTCATCGGCTCGCTCGCGGTCTGCTACGTCTGGCAGAAGCGGCAGATTTACTCGCTCGGCGTGAAGACCGAGCAGCTCGAAAAAAAGCTCGCCACGCGCAAAACCGACACCGACACCCGTCGCCAGCAGATGGCGATGCTGCAATCGCTGCCCTATCTCGATAACCGCGTGAAGGAGCTCAAGCTCGGCCTGGGCGTGCCCACGCCCGACCAGATCCTCACGCTGGTCGAGGGCCAGGTCGTGCACAGTGCGCCGCGCAATGCCCCGCTGCCGGTCGTCACCGCGATGAACTTCCCGACCGATAAAACCTACCTCGCCTACGCCACGAAGCCATTGCCGCCACCCAGTAGAAAACGCTGACTCATCAACAAAACCGCCATGAACACCACCATCATCCGCCACGACGACGACGAGTCCGACTTTGAGATGAGCTTCGCCGCCTGATGCCCGCCCCCGCGCCAGACCAGGACGCCACGCTCCAGCCGTTTCAAAACCGTCGGCTGGTGGCGATGGCCTTCTTGCTGTTTGTCGCCTTCTGCGGCCTCGGCTACCGGCTCGTGGACTTGCAGGTCGTGCAGCACGAGGCACTGAAGGCCAAGGCGACCGCCCAAGTCCGCCAGACCCGCCTCCTCGAACCCCGCCGCGGTGATATTCGCGATGCGCGCGGGCGACTTCCGCGTGTCGGCTGCCGATGAGCACAGGATCGGCGAAGACGGTCTTCACAGGGCGGCTGGTGGCGAGCAGGTTCCCGCGCGCAGCGCGAATATCACCGCGGCGGGGTTCGAGGAGGCGGGTCTGGCGGACTTGGGCGGTCGCC
>JBJTAU010000271.1:0-2534 GCA_046090965.1 Limisphaerales bacterium
GCTCATCGGCAAGTGGTTCCACGTGAACTTCTGGGACATGAGCAACTGGTCGCGCGCGATGCTCATCCCGCTGGCCATCATCAATCACTTCCGCCCCACGCGCCCGCTCAAGAACGGCGTGAACCTTGACGAGCTTTACCCCAACGGGAAGTGGGAGCTCGATGAAGCCCTCCGCCCGCGTTACTTCGACTTCGGTCTCCGCAATGCCTTCCTCTGGCTCAACAGTCTGCACAAGCTCGCCGAGTGGGTCGCGCACCACAGCTTCCATCCGTTCCGCAAACGCGCGCTCAAGAAATGCGAGCAGTGGATGCTCGAACGCTACGAGGGCAGCGACGGCCTCGCCGCCATCTTCCCCGCGATGCTCAACAGCGTCATCGCCCTCGAAGTCCTCGGCTACCAACGCGACCACCCCGTCTTCGCCCGTGAGTATCGCGAGTTGAAGAAGCTCGAACACCACACCTCGGACTCGATGCGCATCGAGCCGTGCTTCTCGCCGGTCTGGGACACGGCTATCGTGACCATCGCGATGCGCGAGTCCGGCGTGTCCGCCGAGCACCCGCGCATGAAGCAAGCGGCGAGCTGGCTCATCGATCGCGAGATCCGTTTCCGCGGCGACTGGTATCACAAGAACCCCGTGGACGTGGAACCCAGCGGCTGGGTCTTCGAGTTCAACAACAAGTGGAACCCCGACGTGGACGACACGGCGATGGTGCTGCTCGCGCACCGGCAGATTCCCACCGATAACACCAAGCGCCGCGACGAGTGCATCAAGCGCGGCTACGACTGGATGCTCGCCTTCCAGTGCAAGGACGGTGGCTGGGCGGCCTTCGACAAGGACTGCACCAAGAGCATCCTGGAGAAAGTCCCCTTCGCCGACCACAACGCCATGCTCGACCCCGAGTGTGTGGACATCACCGCGCGCATCCTCGAAGTCATGGGCCTCGAAGGCGTGCGGAAAGACCACCCGCAGGTGAAGCGCGCGCTCAAGTTCATCAAGGAATCTCAAGACCCGGACGGCTCGTTCTTTGGCCGCTGGGGCGTGAACTACATCTACGGCACCTGGCAGGTCCTGCGCGGCCTCAAGGCCATGGACTACGATATGACCGAGCCGTGGCTGTTGCACGCGCGCGACTGGCTCCTCTCCGTCCAGCACACCGACGGCGGCTGGGGCGAACGGTGCAACACCTACGACGACCCCGTCCACAAGGGCCGCGGCCCCAGCACCGCTTCCCAAACCGCGTGGGCCGTCATGGGCCTCTGCACTTTCGGCGACCCCGAACTGCCCGCCCTCCGGCGCGGCGTCGAGTTCCTCTGCGGCACGCAGAACCGCGACGGCTCGTGGTCCGAGGACGAAATCACCGGCACCGGTTTCCCGTGCGTGTTCTACCTCAAATACGACATGTATAGGAACTCCTGGCCGCTGCTGGCGCTGGCGACTTACCGCAAGCTGGTGGAGACGAAGGCCTCGACGACCGCCGCCCGTTGATTGCCTCCTCGCGCCGCGTGTGCCAACCTCCCCGCGATGAAAGCCGCCGTGTCCGACAAAATCTGGTCCGATGACGAGCTGATGCGTTTACATGGCGACGGGCTGCGGCACGAGCTTTGGAATGGAAAGGTGGTCACCATGAGTCCAGCAGGCGGCGGGCACGGCAACATCATCATGCGTCTGGGAGGCGCGCTCAACCAACACGTCGAACGGCACCGCCTAGGCGCGATGTTTGACGGCCAGACCGGCTTCCGCCTGAGCGTGGACTTCTGTTTTTCTCCCGACCTCTCCTTCGTCAGCCGGAAGCGGCTGAAACTGCTGCTGCCCGACGCCAGCAAGCTGCTCCACGGCGCGCCGGACCTCGCGGTTGAAGTGCTGTCGCCCTCCGACTCCATCACCAAGACCGAGGGCAAGCTCCAGCGCCTGATGGCGCACGGAACCAAACTGGCCTGGCTGGTGGACCCGCGCCATTTCTCCGTGCGTGTTTATCGCGAGGCGGACAAGTTTGAACTATTGCGCTCCGGGCAGTTTCTGACGGGCAACTCCATCATTCCCGGATTCCGCTACTCGGTCGCCCGGCTGTTCCAAGACCCGTTGTTCGCGTGAGCACTGCGGATGGCCCCGTCCTCGTCTGCTTCGCGGTGAAGGAGGAGGCCGCCCCGTTCCGCCGGGGGCTGCCGCCCAATGTCTCTCTTCTTGTCACCGGCATGGGACCGACCGCTGCCGAGCGCGCCGTGAAAGCCCGGCTGGCCGAACGCGAATGGAGCCTGGTGCTGACCTGTGGTTTTGCCGGCGGACTTAACCCCGTCCTGCCCATCGGCGTGGTGCTGGCCGACACGGACGAGGATTTCCCCCTGCGCCCGGCCTTGCTCGCCGCCGGTGCCCAGCCCGGCAGTTTTCATTGTGCGGAGCAGGTGGCCGTGACCGCCTACGAGAAGGCGATGCTCCGCGAGCGCACCGGTGCGGACGCGGTCGAGATGGAGTCCGGCATCATCCGCCAACTGTGCCGCCAGCGCGGCCTCCCGAGCGCCACGGTGCGGGTCATCTC
>JBJTAU010000272.1:0-12667 GCA_046090965.1 Limisphaerales bacterium
CGAAAGGGGAGCAGGTTGCCCGCGTCACACGCAGTTCAACCTTAACCAAAGCGAGCATTCTTATGGCACAAGTTAAACTCAATCTTCACGGTCTCACCATCCCGCAGAAGGTGCAGAAGTTCCGGCAGATCATCACGGCGATGACTGGGAACGCGAACTTTACCACGCCGGATCCCGCGCTGGCCGCGCTCACCACGGCGACGGACACGATGGAGACCAAATACAATGACGCGCAGGCCGCGCGCACCACGGCCAAGGAGTTGACGGACTTGCAGGATACCGCCGAGAAGGCCGCGGACACGCTGATGACCAATGAGGCGAGTTACGTGCAGAACAAGAGCGGTGGGGACGCCGCGAAGATCCAGAGCGCGGGCATGGAGGTGCGCGATCCCGCCGCGCCCATCGGCGACTTACCCGCGCCGGGCAACATCAGCGCGACGGAGGGCGATCACGACGGGGAGATTGATGCGCATTGGAACCGCGTGAAGGGCGCGAAGAGTTACGTGACGCAGCGCACGACGACGCCGACGGATGCGGCGTCGTGGGGCAATCCGGTCATCTCGACGAAGAGCAAGGTTTCACTCACGGGCCTGGTGACGGGGACCAAGTATTACCTGCGCGTGGCGGCCATCGGCGCGGCGGGGCAGGGCGCGTGGAGCGAGCTGGCGTCGCAGGTCGCGCCGTGAACGGGGGAAGATCAGTTCCGTCCGGTAGGGGATGGTGGAGCGGCTCCCGCCGTAGTTCATCGCCGGATTTTTCCTCGTCAAGCGTGACGAGGCGACGATAGTCCCGGCATGGATGTCCAGATTGCGAGCTTGTGTGACTCGGCGGCGGATTACGGCGGGAAGCTCTGCCTCATCGGCGCGTTCGACACGATCCTGGTGCGGCAGTTTCCCGCGCAGCACCCGTTCTGCTCGGTGGCGCTGCGCATGATCTTCCGCGACACGGACGAGGGGAAGCACACCTTGCGCGTGAACCTGATTGACGACGACGGGCAGAGCCTGCTGCCCAAGATCGAAAGCCCGTTTGAGATCCGGCTGCCGGAGAACCAGTTCTTTGCCACGGTGAACCTGGTCTTCAACATGCAGGGGATGAGCTTCAAGAAGTCGGGGCAATACTCCATCGACATCACGCTGGATGGGGCCATGGTCGCCCGCATTCCGTTGCAAGTGCTCCCCATGCCGGCCGAAAGCGGGACGCCGAGCTAGCGCCTGTCGGTCCAGATCGCGGCGGTCGGCGGGGATTTTCGACGTGAAGTTGTCAGCAGCGCACAGCACAGTCGGCGCACTATGAAGCTCGTCGTCGCCTGCCTTGGTTCGCTCCTGTTGTTCAGCCTGACCGCGTTCGGTGCCGAGGACACCATCGCCACCGCGTTGCGCGCGCTGGGCGGGGAAGTGACTCTGACCGGTGGGGCGGTGACGAAGGTCTCTTTCAAGGATTGCTCGAAGCTGGGCGCGGCGGAGTTCAAAGCCATCGGCGAACTCAAGTCGCTCAAGTCGCTCACGCTCTATGGTAGTTGCAAGGGGTTGACCGACGAAACGCTCGCGCACTTCGCCGGACTGACGGCGCTGGAGGAACTGGGCACCGATGGGATTCAGGTGACGGACGCGGGGCTGAAGCATCTGGCGAACTTGCCGAATCTTCGCTCGGCGTCGTTCTTCCACATCGCGTTTCCGGACAAGGGCTTTACCGGCGCGGGCTTCGCGGCGTTCAAGACGTCGCCCAAGCTGGAGCGGTTGACAGTCGCTGGCACGCCGTTCAACGACAAGGGCATGGCGGCGGTCGCCGAGTTGACGCAGCTCAAGGAGTTCCGCACCTGGCACACCTACCAGACGCAGGCGGGCAACGAGCAACTGGTCAAGCTCACCGGGCTGCGCTCGCTGATGCTCGGCCAGCGGCTGCGCCAGTGGAACGGCAAGCCGAATCCGCTGAGCATTGATGACGCGACGCTCGCCACGCTGGCAAAGTTGAAGTCACTCGAAACGCTCTCGCTCGACGAGGTCCGCCTGACGCACGCCGCGTTGGTGCAGCTCAAGGCGCTGCCGAACCTGAAGAAGCTCATCCTGCAACGCGCGGACATTCCCGAGGCAGACATCGCGAAACTGCGCGCGGAGCTGTCCGGCGTGACGGTTGACTACAAGCTGATGACGGAGGAGGAGCGGAAGAAGCTCGAGGGGATGCTGAAGCCGTAGGGTCCACCCGCGTCGAAGGACGGTTGATGAAACTGACTCCCCGTTTGTCGCTCATTGCGGCGATGTTGGCCGGGCACTCGCTCGTGCATCCTGCGGGCGCGGCTACCGGCCTACCCTCCGCGACCAAGACCTTTCTCCAGAAACACTGCG
The DNA here is from genome assembly GCA_046090965.1 of Limisphaerales bacterium. Taxonomy (GTDB): domain Bacteria; phylum Verrucomicrobiota; class Verrucomicrobiia; order Limisphaerales; family SXTU01; genus SXTU01. The sequence goes on from JBJTAU010000272.1 coordinate 2,343, forward strand.
TCGAGTGCCACGACGCCGACACGCAAAAGGGCAAGGTGCGGCTGGATAATCTTTTCGTTGATCTCGCGGCACACGCCAACGCTGAAGCCTGGGGGAAAGTGTTCGTGCAGCTCGAACGCCGCGAAATGCCGCCGAAGAAGAAGCCGCAGCCATCGAATGCGGAACGGCAGGCGGTGCTCGATTGGCTCGGGCCGCAGCTCCGTGCGGCCGTTGCGACGCGCCAGCAGGCCGAGGGCCGCGTCGCGCTGCGGCGGCTCAACCGCGTCGAATATCAGCACACGATGCACGACCTCCTCGGCATCGAGGTCAACCTGATGGAGTTGCTGCCCGAGGACGGCTCCGCGCACGGCCTCGACAAGGTTTCCTCCGCACTCACGCTCTCGCCGGTGCAGGTGGAGAAATATCTCGAAGCCGCCGACGTGGCGCTCGATGCGGCCATCGGCGTCGGTCCACAGCCGAAGTTCGTGCAAGAGCGTTTTGCTGCGACCAACCTGCTCGCGAACTGGGACGGCAAGAGCCACCGCCCACTGCCCGATGGCAGCATCGCGCTGTTCAACTCGGGCTACTCGCCGACGGAACTACGTCGCTTCCGCGCGCCCGCGCCGGGTCGTTACCGGATCCGCATTTCGGCCAACGCGTTTCAAACTGACGGCAAGCCCGCGACCTTTCGGGTCTATGGCGGCAACTTCGGCGTGGGCGGCAAGACGAAGCTCCTCGGTCACTTCGAGGTGCCGGCGGACAAGCCGACGGTAGTGGAAATGATCGAGCGACTCGACGGGCGCGGCGACACGCTCAAGGTCATCTCCTACGGCACGATTCCGTGGCAGAACAAGGCCGACGAATACACCGGCCCCGGCTTCGCGGTGCACTGGCTCGAAGTTGAAGGCCCGCTCGACGCGAAGGAATGGCCGCCCGCCACGCGGAAGCAACTGCTCGGCGACGCGGACTTGGAGCGCGGCACGTTCACCGACGCCGAGCGCATCTTAAAGCAGTTTGCCCCGCGTGCCTTTCGCCGGCCCGTGAGCGACGCGGACCTCGCGCCGTATCTCGCGCTCGTGCGGGAGCGAATGGATCGGGGCGTGAAGTTCGGCGAGGCGCTGCGCGTGGGTTTGAAGGCCATCCTCGTCTCCCCGCGCTTCCTGATGCTCGACGAGCAGCCCGGCAAGCTCGACGGCCACGCGCTCGCGGCGCGCTTGAGCTATTTCCTCTGGAGCAGCGCGCCGGACGCGGAGCTGCTGGCCGCCGTCGCCTCCGGCGCGTTGACCGGAAAGAGGGAAGGAGAGACAGAGAGAAGGAGAGAGGTGGAGAAAGCCTCTGTCTCCGCGTCTCCGCGTCTCTCCGTCACTCCGTCTCCCACACTCCACGCCCAGGTCGAGCGGATGCTCAAGCACCCGAAGGCCCGGGCCTTCACCGAGGACTTCACCGGTCAATGGCTCGCGCTGCGAAACATCGAGTTCACCACGCCGGACGCACGGCTTTACCCGGAGTTCGACGAGCTGCTGCAAGTCGCGATGCTCCAGGAGACGCACGCGTTCTTCGACGAACTGCTGACGAAGGACTTGAGCGTGCTGAACTTCATCGAGAGCGACTTCGCGATGCTCAACGGCCGGCTCGCGAAGCACTACGGAGTCCCGGGCGTGAGCGGCCTCGACGTGCGCCGCGTCGCGCTCAAACCCGAATGGCATCGCGGCGGAGTGATGACGCACGCGAGCGTGCTGAAAGTCTCCGCCAACGGCACGACCACCTCGCCCGTGCTGCGCGGCGTGTGGATTCTCGACCGCATCCTCGGCAAGCCCGCGCCACCGCCGCCGCCCAACGTGCCCGCCGTTGAGCCGGACATTCGCGGTGCGAACAGCATTCGCGAGCAACTCGCGAAGCACCGCGAGGTCGAGAGCTGCGCCGGTTGCCACGCGCGCATCGACCCGCTGGGATTTGCCCTGGAGAGCTACGATGTCATTGGCGGCTGGCGCGAGCGCTACCGCATCTCGCCCGCACCGAACCAGCGCGGCGTCGAGTGGTTCAACATCAACGTCAACCAGCGTGACATGCGGCTCGCCCTCGGCCCGAAGGTGGACGCTGGCGACGCGCTGGCCGATGGCCGCAAGTTCAGCGACCTCGCCGAGTTGAAGAAGCACCTGCTGGCCGACCCCGACGCCCTCGCACGCGGTTTGGCCGAAAAGCTCCTCATCTACGCCACCGGGCACGGGCTGGAGTTCACCGACGAAGCCGTCGTGAGCGACATCGTGCGCAAGGCCAAGGCGAAAAATCTCGGTCTCCGTTCGCTCGTGCATGAAGTTGTGGCGAGCCAAACCTTCCAAACCAAATGATCATGCGTGCTGTCTGCCTCCTCGTTCTTGCCTCGGCGCTGACTTCGCTGGCCGCCTCGCGCTTCACTCAGCCCGATGCCGCGCGGCATCCGAACGTCTTCACTTGGACCGACACCTGCAATGTCCACGTCGTTCGCGACGGCGATTCGGCGCTGCTGATTGACCTCGGCGATGGGAGCGTGCTCGACCATCTCGCGGAGATTGGCGTGAAGCGGGTCGAGTGGGTGCTATTCACGCACCATCATCGCGAGCAGTGCCAGGGTGCGCCCAAGTTGAAGGGCACCGGAACGAAGCTCGCCGCGCCGGAGTTCGAGCGCGCGCTCTTCGAGAGCCCGGCCAGCTACCGCAAGATGATCGTGCGGCTGGGCGATCCGTTCACGGTGCATGGCTCCAGCTTCGTTCGACCGGCGGTCGAGCCCATCAAGCTGGACCAGACCTTCGCGAAGATGGACACGTTCACCTGGCGCGGACGGGAGTTCCGCTGTGTGGACACGCGCGGCAATTCACCCGGCGGCATGTCCTACTTCCTCAACGAGGGCGGGCGCTGGCTCGCGTTCACCGGCGACGTGATGCTGGACGGCGCGAAGATGCACACGTGGTTCGACACCGATTGGGACTACGGCTTTGCCGCCGGCGTGTGGGCCATCGCGAACGGCAGCGGGCAGATCGCTGCGTATAATCCAGCGTGGATGCTGCCCTCGCACGGGTCGCCCATCGCGAACGCGAAGCAGCAAATCGGCGAGTTCCAGCAGAAGCTCTACAATCTCGAACGGCTGCTCGTGCGCGGCTACCCGGTGATGTCGTTCGCGCCGGCGGCGCAGGATACGACGTCGCAGCCGACGGACGTGCCCAATGTCTGGCAGGTCTCCAAGCATGTCTTCAAGTTCCGCGGTCCGAGCTTCGCGCCGAACTTCTACATGATCCTCGCCGATAGCGGGCGAGCGCTGGTGGTGGACTGTGGGTTGATCCAAACCAACGTCCTCGAAACCGCGCTGGAAGGGATGCGCCAGAAGCACGGGCTCAAGGCGATTGACGCGATGGTGCTGACGCACATGCACGGCGATCACTTCCTCCAAGCGCCGCACTTGAAGAAGACGTGGGGCACGCAGTTCTGGGCGTTGGACCGCATGAAGGAGGTGTGCGAGCGGCCGGAGGCATTCGATTACGCCGCGCCGATTCAGGCTTACGGCAACGGCGTGGAGCGGATCAAGTTCGACCGGCTCTTCAAGTCCGGCGAGACGTTCGACTGGGAGGGCTTCCACTTCACGATAGATTGGATGCCGGGACAGACGGAGTTCGGCCTGTGCCTCAACGGCGTGGTTGACGGGCGGAAGGTCGCCTTCACCGGCGACAACATCTTTGGCAACCCCGCCGACCCGAAGCAGAGCGGCCACGAGGCGATGTGTGCGCGCACCAGCGGCATTCTCGACGAGGGCTACATCGTCGCCGCCGAGTATCTCACGAAGCTCAAGCCCGACATCCTGCTGGGCGGCCACTCCTTCGTGATGGACAAGCCCGCGGCGTTCATCGAGCGCTACCGCAAGTGGTCCTACGAGATGCGTGACGCCTTCAAGTCGCTGAGTTCAGAGCCGGAATACCGCTGGTGGTTCGACCCATTCTGGGTGCGAGCGGAACCGCATCGTGTGTCGGTGAAGCGCGGCGAGTCCGTCGAGATCACGGTGAATGTGCGGAACTTCGAGGCGAAGCCGCTCGCGTTCGACATCCTGCCACACGCGCCGTCGGGCTTGTCCGCCACGTCGGGTCGTTGGGCCAGCACCGTGCCTGCGCAAGGTCGCGTGCAATTCACGCTCCGCGTCGCCGCCGCACCAGATGCTGCGCCTGGCATCCACCACGTAGCCTTCGACATCACGCGCGGAGGAAAGCGGCTGGGTGAACTGTTCGACTGCATTGTGGAAGTCCGTCAGTGATCGGGAGCGAATGAGTTTGTGCTCTCTCATTAGCACCCGGCTTCAGCCGGGTGAACGCGTTGCCTCAAACGGAAAACTGTTTAAACAGTTTCCCGGCGATGGCGTCCGAGACACCCGGCTGAAGCCGGGTGCCACTGAGGGCGCGGTTCAGTTGGAGGCCAGCGGTTGCCCGTTGCGGGGGAATTGCCCATGCTCCGCCCGGTGAGCAATCCGCTTCCACGCATCGCCGTCACGATGGGCGACCCCGCCGGGGTCGGCCCGGAGATCTGCCTGCGCCTGCTGAACAACACCGACCTCGCACGTGAGTGCGTGCCGATCGTTTTCGGCGACGCCGTTGTGCTGCGACGAGTCGCGCAGAAACTTGAGATCCCTTTCGCCGCACCTGTCCTCGCCTCGGCCGATTGGTCGAAGGCATCGCGGACGGCGAACAGCCCCGCCGTTTTGGACTTGCAGTGCGTGAACGCCGCTGCCGTGACGCCAGGCAAGGTGGATGCGCGCTGCGGTGACGCTGCGTTCCGCTACGTCATCGCCGCCATCGAAGCCGGGCTGGCGGGCGAAGTGGACGCCATCACGACCGCGCCCTTGAACAAGGAGGCGCTGCACGCAGCCGGGCACAAGTATCCCGGCCACACTGAAATCTTCGCCGAGCGGATGCGGGCCAATCGCAGTTGCATGACGTTTTTTTCCGACGAGCTGACGTGCAGTCTCGTAACTGTTCACATCGGCTACCACGAAGTTCCCGCCGCGCTGACCACGCAGCGCATCCTCGACGTGATTGAGCTGACCGCCGCGGCCGTCCGCCGGCAGCGCGGGCGTGCGCCGCGACTCGCGATGCTGGGTTTGAATCCGCACGCGGGCGAGCACGGGTTGTTTGGGCGTGGCGAGGAGGAGCGCATTATCGCGCCGGCAGTCGAGGCCGCGCGACGTGCAGGCATGAACGTCGTCGGCCCGCTCTCGCCGGACACCGCGTTTCTGCCCGCGCGCCGTCGCGAGACAGACGCCTTCATCTGCATGTATCACGACCAAGCCTTGATCCCGATGAAAGCGCTGGCGTTCGACTCCGCCGTCAACACCACGCTCGGTCTGCCCGTGGTCCGCACGAGCGTGGACCACGGCACGGCGTTCGACATCGCGTGGCAGGGCAAGGCGAGTGCGGAAAATCTTTTCGCCGCCGTGCGCCTTACCGCGAAGCTCGCGGGCCCGGCTGAATCCGGGGAATCGGCCTCGCCGTCTGTTTGAGCGCGGGCTAACTTCCGCAACGACTTGCCATGAGCACCACTTTGAATCGCCGCTCCTTTCTCCGTGCCGCGGGCGTCACGCTCGCGCTGCCGGCACTGGAAACTTTCGCGCCGCTCGCGCGCGCAGCGGCGTCCGCCGGGCCGGTTCGCCGGCTGGTCGCGTGCTGCACCACGTTGGGCATTCACGGGGAGAATCTGTTTCCCAAGGCGCCGGGCCGCGACTTCGAGCTGACGCCCTATCTGGAGCCGCTCAAGGAGTTTCGCGGTGACCTGACCGTGTTCTCCGGCGTGTCGCATCCCGAGGTGGACGGCGGGCATTCGAGCGAGGCGAGCTTCCTCAGCGCCGCCCCGCACCCGGGCGCGAGCAGCTTCCGCAACACGATCTCACTCGACCAGTTCGTGCTCGAGAAGCTTCCGCCCGCGACGCGCCTCGGCAGCCTCGTGCTCACGACGAGCAGCGGCGGCACGGGCATTTCCGTCTCGCGCAGTGGCGTGCGCCTGCCGGCGGACGGCCGGCCCAGCGAGGTGTTCAAGAAACTCTTCGTCAATGGCACGGCCAAGGAGGTCGCGCAGCAGACGGACCGTCTGCGCGACGGCCAGAGCATCATGGACACCGTGGCGGGCGACGCGAAGCGCCTCTCCGCCCGCGTCACGGCGCGCGACCGCGAGAAGCTCGACGAGTATTTCACGACCGTCCGCGAAGTGGAGCAGCGGCTGAAGCTCGCCGAGGCTTGGGCGCAGAAGCCGAAGCCCGCCGTCAACGTCCCGCCGCCCACCGACGTGCAGAACGCCGCTGACTTCGTGGCGCGGACGCGCCTCATGTTCGACATGGCGCACCTCGCGCTTCAGACAGACTCCACCCGCGTCATCACCCTCACCATCATGGGCCACAACAGCGTGCCGCCCGTGCAGGGCATCACGCAGGACTGGCACAACCTCTCGCACCACGGCAAGGATCCGGAGAAGCTCGCGCAGCTCAAGGTCATCGAACTGGAGCAGATGAAGTTGCTGGCCGGCTTCCTTACTAAGCTGAAGGCGTCGAAAGAGTCTGGCTCCGACTTGCTGGCGGACACGTCGGTGCTTTACGGCTCGAATCTCGGCAACGCGTCGAGCCACGACACGAAGAACATGCCGATGCTGCTGGTCGGCGGCGGCTTCAAGCACGGGCAACACCTCGCGTTCGATGAGAAGCAAAATTACCCGCTGCCGAATCTCTACGTCTCCGTGCTGCAACGGCTCGGCATCGAGGCCGGGAAGTTTGGCAGCAGCACCGGCACGATGCGTGGGCTGGAGCAGGTGTGAGGTTTCAAATTCGGTCGCGCGAAGACAGCGAAGGTGGCAAAGTGGGGCTGCGCCACACCTCTTCGCACGGCTTGGCAGTCTTCGCGCGACACAACGCCTTTCATGCACCTCTTTCTCACTGAACCCGGCGACGAGCCGTTCCTCAGCGACGAGCTGAAGCAGACGTTCGTCGGCGCGGAAACGGAGCTGCTTGCGCCGGGGTTGCTGCGGTCCGACGTGGCGCTGCATTCCGCGATGGAGCCGGTGCTGGCGTTCACGCGGCAGACATTGCCTGAGGCGCACGCGGTGAGCGCGGCGTCCATCCGGGAGTGGAGCGAACGACTGTTCGAGGCCGTGGCGCAACTGCCAGAGGGCCAACCGTGGCGCCTGCACCTCGCGCCGCACTACGGTGGGGAAGGCGCAGGCGAGAACCGGATGCGCTTCATTCGCGACGCTCTTCGCGAACTGTTAAAGAAGCGGCGGCGGCATCTGCTGCGGTCCTTGGAGGAAGCGGAAGTTCCGTTTCGCGCGACGACTTCGCTCGTGCAGTTGCTCCTCACCGCGCCGGACGCGGGCTTTCTCTCAGTCGCCCTCGCGCCACAGCCGTGGCAACTGCGCCGATGCGTCTGGCCATTTCAGAAGGGCGAAGTGCCCATCGCCAGTGACAAGGCCGCGCCGAGCCGGGCGTTCGCCAAACTCGTCGAAGCGGAGCTGCGGCTAGGGCAACGCATCGCGGCGGGCGAAACGTGCGTGGACCTCGGCGCGTGCCCGGGAAGCTGGACTTACGTGGCCGTAAACCGGGGCGCGCGGGTCACCGCAGTGGACCGGTCGCCACTGCGCGAGGACTTGATGGCGAATCCACTCGTCACGTTCCACCAAGGCGACGCGTTCAAGTTCGCACCGCCCGAACCAGTGGACTGGCTGCTCTGCGATGTCATCGCTGCGCCCGAGCGGAGCATCGAGCTGGTGCTGGACTGGGCGCGGGAGCGCCGTTGCCGCCGGTTCATCGTGACCATCAAGTTCAAGGGCCAGGGCGATTATGGAAAGCTGGCGCCGCTGAAACACGCCTTGCCGTCGCTGTGCAAAGAGTTTTTCCTAACGCGGCTCTGCGCGAACAAGAACGAAGCGTGCGTGATGGGAGTTCTGCCGGACTTCACGCCCGCCCAGCCCAGCTCATGAAATATACCTACGAACAATTGGCCAAGATGATTGACCACTCGCTGCTGCATCCGACGATGACGGACCGCGAGCTGGAGGACGGCTGTGCGCTGGCAGCCAAGTATCAGGTCGCGTCCGTCTGCATCAAACCTTACTACGTGAAGCGCGCGGCGGAACTGCTCAAGGGCACCGGCGTGCTCGTTGGCGCGGTCATCGGGTTTCCGCACGGCAACTCAGCGACGGAGTCGAAACGCTACGAGACCGAACTGGCGTGTCGCGATGGCGCGGCGGAGATCGACATGGTCGTGAACATCGGCAAGGCGCTCTCGGGCGACTGGGATTACGTGACCAATGACATCCGCGCGGTTTGCGAAGAGGCGCATCGCCACGGCGCGAAGGTGAAAGTGATTTTCGAGAATGACTATCTCACAAAGGGTGGCGCGGGCTTGGACAGCGATGCGTTCAAAAAGTTGCTTTGCAGTCTCTCCGAGCGAGCCGGTGCGGACTGGGTGAAGACCAGCTCGGGCTACGGCTTCGTGAAGCAGCCCGACGGCAGCTACAACTACAAGGGTGCGACGGAGCACGACCTTGCGCTCATGCGCGCGAACGTATCCGCGAAGGTGCAGGTGAAGGCCGCCGGCGGCGTGCGTGATCTCGACGGCCTCATCAAGGTCCGCGATCTCGGCGGCTCCCGTTGCGGCGCGACGGCTACTGCCGCGATGCTGGACGAGTATCGCCGACGCGAGACGGTTGAACGCGCGGGGCAAGGTCCGCAGGACGCAGGCGGCAGTTTGGGCAAGGGCGGTTACTGACCAACCAACGCCGCGTGAAGCCAGCCGACTGCTTTCTCCATTGCCCCAAGTGCGGCCAGCGCACTGCGCAGCCGGGCGCGGCGCCGTTCCACTGTGCCGCGTGCGGATTTCTGTTCTACTTCAACCCCGCCATTGCCGCAGGAGCCATCCTGCAAGCGCCGGACGACCGGGTGCTGCTGGTGCGACGGGCGAAGAACCCGCATCAGGGCAAGCTCACCGTGCCGGGCGGATTCGTGGACTTGGGCGAGGTGGCCGAGGACGCCCTGCGCCGAGAAATCCGCGAGGAGGTGAGCCTGTCCGTCGAGCGGCTCGAATACTTCTGCTCGCTGCCCAACACCTACCATTATCGCGGCGTGACGTATCAGGTGCTGGACTTCTTCTTCACGGGCCGCGTCCCTCACCTCGATGCCCGCGGCGATCCCGGCGAAGTGACCGAAATCTGCTGGCTGAAGCCGGAGGAGATCAATCTGGACGAGATTGCCTTCGACTCAGTGCGCCGGGCGCTTGAGCGGTTCATCGCCCACCCAACACGTTGCCCCTGATTCAGGTTAGGGGAGCTGTCCGGCAAGCTCTGGTGTTGTTTTGCGGGGGAAAGCCGTCGCAATTCCGCACCGGCCTTACCGATTTCACTCAGCCTTCCCAGTGGCAAAAATCGAGGATTGCCGGGGGATGGAAGGTATGCTGGGATACCCGACGGTCCTGTTCCGGTGCGTCGCCGGATTGGCTCCTCTATGAATCGAACCATCATCGCTCTGGCGCTGCTCGGTTGGCTGGGTTTGCAACCCTGTCACGCGCTGCCTTTGCGGCAATCGCTGGGCATGTTCGAGTCCGGGGCCACTTCTGGGCAGCGCGGGCCGGCGGACTTCATGCGCGGTGGGAGCGGAGAAGTCAGCCGCTTTCAGATCATGCCCGAGGTCTGGCGGCGCTACACCAAGTCGCGGGATTACGAGAATCCCGAGGTCGCGTGGGCTGTGACGCAGCGCATCCTGGCGGATCGCACGGCATCATTCCGCGCCGCGACCGGTCGCGAGCCGGACGCGCTCGAGTTGTATCTCCTGTGGAACAAGCCCGGCCACTTCGAGGCGGTGAGCTATCAGGTCAACCGGGTGAAGAGCAGCTACCAGCAGCGCGCCCAGCGCTTCGCAAACCTGTTCACGCTCCGGTGAGTTTCCTGAAGCTGCTCCGAGCGAGCCAGCTTGTCATGCCCGGCGGCGGCCACGACCTTCGCCGCCATGCATCGGTTGTTCCTCCTCGCCGCATTGGTAGGCCCACTCGCCACCCTCTCCGCCGACGAGGTCCAGCTCCGTGACAAGTCAGCCGTCATCGGACACATCCTCGCGGAGAAGCCCGACCAGGTTTTCGTGGACATCGGCTACACCGTCATCGCCGTGCCGCGCGCGCAAATCACGAACATCGTCCGCAGCAGCGAGAAGTCTCCATCCACCAAGACCGGCAAGAAGACCACCGAGCCTACCGCAAAGTCCTCAGCCCCAGCCCAACCTGCCACCGCCACAAAGAACCTTTTCACCGTCAACCTCACCCCGCCACCCGAGCGCACCGTGCGCGAACTCATGGCCCAGC
>JBJTAU010000273.1:0-3688 GCA_046090965.1 Limisphaerales bacterium
GCTCGGCATCGTGCTCGCGAACAACCTCTTCATGATGTTCGTGTTCTGGGAGCTGGTCGGCGTCTCCAGCTACCTGCTCATCGGCTTCTGGTTCGAGAAAGACTCCGCCGCCGACGCCGCGAAGAAAGCCTTCCTGACGAATCGCGTCGGCGACTTCGGCTTCCTCCTCGGCATCATCCTGACGTGGGCCGCGCTCGGCTCGGTGAACTTCGGCGAACTCGCGCACGCGCTGGACGGCAAGGCGTTTCCCTTCGCCAGTCTCGTCGAGCCGCTCAACCGCCTCGGGGGCAGCGCGCACTGGTGGACCGTGCATCCGAACGTCCTCGCCACGCTCGTCGGCCTGCTGCTCGTCATGGGCGCGATGGGCAAGTCCGCGCAGTTCCCGCTGCACGTCTGGTTGCCCGACGCGATGGAAGGCCCCACGCCCGTCAGCGCGCTGATCCACGCCGCCACGATGGTCGCGGCGGGCGTCTTCATGCTCTGCCGCATTTTCTTCCTGCTCGAAATCCCCGGCTCACACGCGCTGGAGTTCATTGCGTGGATCGGTGGCTTCACCGCGCTGCTCGCGGCGCTCATGGCGCTCCAGCAAAACGACATCAAGCGCATCCTCGCCTATTCCACGCTCTCGCAGCTCGGCTACATGGTGATGGCCGTGGGCCTGCACGCGCCCGGCCCGGCGATGTTCCACCTCACCACGCACGCGGCTTTCAAGGCGCTGCTCTTCCTCGGCGCGGGCTCGGTGATTCTGGCCTGCCACCACGAGCAGAACATTTGGAAGATGGGCGGCCTCCGCGACGCGATGCCGCGCACGTGGTGGACGTTCCGCTGGGGCACCCTCGCGCTGTGCGGCGTGTGGCCGTTCGCTGGCTTCTTCAGCAAGGACGCCATCCTCGCGGCCGCGCTGGAGCACAACCACATTCCGCTCTTCGTCCTCGGCGTGTTCGTCGCGGGCCTGACGACTTTCTACATGACGCGCCTCGTGCTGGTCGCCGTCTGCGGCAACGCCCGCAGCGAGGAAGCCAGCCACGCGCACGAGTCGCCCGGCGTGATGACCTGGCCGCTCGTCGTGCTCGCCGTGCCGACGCTGTTGGCCGGTGCGTGGGGCATCGAGGCCTTCGACGCGAAGGCCCTGCCGAGCGACCACGCGCCGCACGATGGCGGCTTCCTGGAAAATCTCTTCGCGCCGTTCCACCACAACATCCTCGCATCGAGCCTCGGCCTGCTCGCGGTGGTCGCCGGCTGGAAGCTCGCCCGTGCACTTTACACGAATGCAACGAGCGATCCGTTGCCGGAGAAAATCGGCGTGCTCGCGAAGATGGCCCGCGACCGCTTCTACTTCGATGAGCTTTACGAGTGGTTCATCGCCATCACGCAGGAGACGCTCGCGCGCGTCGCGGACTGGGTGGACCGCTGGATTGTTGCGGGCTTCCTCGTGCGCGGCACGCACGGCTCGACCGAGCTGGTCGGCCGTGTCTTGCGTCTCGTGCAGACCGGCATCCTGCAAACCTAGGCCTTTCTCTTCGCTGCCGGCGTCGTGCTGGTGCTGGCGTGGCAGCTTCTCGGGCAAGGGATGTCACATTGAAACGAAACCTGCTAAGGTGAGCCTATGAGCACTGTAAAAGAAATCGAAGAAGCCATCGTCAAGCTCTCACCTGAAGAGCTGGCCGCAGTTCGCGAGTTCGTTGAACAATTCGCCGAGGACCAGCTTGAAATGACCGACGCATTCAAGGCCGCCATCGCCGAAGGCGAACAAGACATCGCTGCGGGCCGCGTCCGCATCCGGCAGGTGGAAGTCAAGCCGTGAGCCTCGCCACCTTCATTCACTCCAAGCGCTTCGATGAGGATTTTCTCAAACTGCCAGCGGACGTGCAGGCTCGCATTGAGGCAAAGCTTTTCGTCATGGCCAGGCGGCTGGACCGGTTTCCCCACTACCAAATGACCAGCTCGAAGAACTTTCGCCTGCGCGTGGGTGACCACCGCATCATTTACACCTACGACCTGACGGCTCGGATGGTCCACCTCGTCGCCGTCGGCAACCGCCGCGAAATCTATCGCTGAGTTCATGTCCCTGCTTTCCTCCATCTTCCTCCTCCCGCTGCTGGCCGCGCTGGTCGTGCTGGCCATCCCGCGCAACTACCGCTTCGTCATCCGGCTCACTGCGCTCGGCGCGACGTTCGTCTCGATGCTCCTCGCGCTCGCGCTGTTCGCCAAATACAACGCCGCACCAGTTGAGAACGGCTTCAAGTTCGTCGAGAAGCATTCTTGGGTGAACGTCGCCGCGCTCAAACTCGACATCGGCTGGCACCTCGGCGTGGACGGCATCAACCTCGGCCTCATCGTGATGGGCGCGATCGTGGCGTTTGCTGCCGCGTGCGTGTCGCGCGAAATCACGCGGCTGGAGAAGGAGTATTACACGCTGCTGCTCGTGATGACCGGCGGCATCCTCGGCGCTTTCGCGTCGCTGAACTTGTTCTTCTTCTACTTCTTCCACGAACTTGCGCTGGTGCCGACCTTCATCATGATCGGCGTCTGGGGCCACGGTGAAAACCGCAACTACGCCACCTTCAAAATCTCCCTCTACCTCAGCCTCGGCGCGCTCCTCGCGCTGGCCGGCCTCATCGCGCTCTACCTCCAGTCGGGCGCGAACACCTTCGACATCGTCGAGCTGACCAAGGCCGTGAAGGCCAAGCCGCTCCCGCTCGCTGCGCAGTCGCTCATCTTCCCGCTGCTGCTTTTCGGCTTCGGCATCCTCGTCTCGCTCTGGCCGTTTCACACCTGGGCACCGCTCGGCTACGGCTCCGCGCCGACCGCCACCGCGATGCTCCACGCGGGCGTGCTGAAGAAGTTCGGCCTCTACGGCCTGCTGCGCGTGGGCCTCCCGCTCATGCCCGACGGCGCGGCAGCGTGGCTCGAAATCCTCGCTTTCCTCTGCCTCGGCAACATCGTCTATTGCGGCCTCGTCGCGATGCGGCAGAAGGATTTGAACCTGCTCATTGGCAACTCCAGCGTCGCGCACATGGGTTTCATCTTCCTCGGCATCGCCAGCCTGAGCCTCGTCGGCGTAACGGGCGCAGTCGTCGTGATGGTCGCGCACGGCGTCCTCGCGGCGCTGACGTGTGGCCTCAGCGGGGCGCTGCGCGCACAGACCGGCACGTTGGAGATGGAGAAGCTCGGCGGCTTGCTACGGCAAATTCCCTTCCTCGGTGCGGCGCTGGTGATGGCGATGCTCGCGGGCTGCGGCCTGCCGGGCTTCGCGAACTTCGTCGGCGAGGCGATGGTGCTCTTCGGCTCGTGGCGCGTCTTCCCGCTCGTCACGACGCTCGCCGCGTGGGGCGCGCTCATCATCGGTGCGGTCTATATGCTGCGCGCCGTCCGCAACATCCTGCACGGCCCGGAGAAATCCGAGTGGACCGCCCTCAAGGACGCCGGCGCGTGGGCGAAAGTCCCGTTCGTCCTCCTGCTCGCCGCGTTGCTGCTGCTCGTCGTCGGCAGTCTCATGAAGACCTCCAAGAATCAACCCAGAGTCGCACCCCTCTACCCCAGTGGAGAGACGAAGACCGCCGACAAAGCCGCCCGCCCCGGCGACGTGAAGAAAGCCGCCGGCGAGGCCAAGCAACGCGCGGTGCAGCCGAGATGATCTTGCCGATGACCGACGACGCTCAAATTGAAATCCGCAGCCGGACGAAGG
>JBJTAU010000274.1:0-4144 GCA_046090965.1 Limisphaerales bacterium
TCTCAGCTGGAACCTATACCGACGATGGCGCGTCCCGGAATCCCTTGGAGCGCTCTGGGAATCTATTTTGGCGGGCCAAGGGCGCGGCATCACACTTGAGCGCGGCGTTCTGAAAACAGCCTTTTTTTAACGGGCTGCTAGGGTGATGGCGTGACTATTCCGGAGCCCGCCGGTCTTGGCGAGTGGCGAATTGCAGCGCCGCGGGCAACCCGCCTTTCAACAAAAACAAACACCTGTGCCCTGTTGCTTTTATGTCCGACCTCCTGAACAAGTCGCTCGTGCTCGTGCTCAACCGCAACTGGCAGGCCATCAACATCCGCACGCCCACATCCGTCCTGTCCAGTGGGCTGAGTGGATCACGCTGCCGGTCCGGCCGCAGGATCACGCCGTCAACACGGTTCGTGGTGCGATCCGTGTGCCGACCGTCATCGTGGCGGTGAACTTTGCCAAGGTGCCCAAGAAGCGTCCGAAGCTCTCCGCGAAGAGCATCCGCGAGCGCGACGGCAACCGCTGCCAATACACCGGCCGCCCGCTCCACCCCGACGAGGGCAGCCTCGACCACGTCCTGCCGCGCTCGCGCGGCGGCGCGGACACGTGGGAGAACCTGGTCTGGGCCGCGAAGGACGTGAACCAGCGCAAGGCAGACCGGCTTCCACACGAGGCCGGCTTGAAGCTGCTCTCCGTCCCGCGCGCGCCAAGGGAACTCCCGGTGACTGCCCTAATCCGCAACGCCCACGGCATCGCGGACTGGGAGTTGTTCGTGAAGGGAAACACTGCGTAGGAGATTAGGTGAGGAGTCCTAAACCAAGTCGCCATACGCTATGATTCAAGGCGGCCACGAACCGACGACTTCTCCCGCTCCCCTTGCGCAGCAAGGGGAGCGGGCCGGGGAGAGAGGTGGTCGTGGCCTGCCAGCTCCAGTTTGGCGGGGGCCTTTGCGCCTCACTCCACTGGCGACTCCGCGAGCAGCTTGCGATAGACCTGCCGGGCGTGCTCGTAGTCCTCGCGGGCCTGCGGTTTCTCGGCGGCGGCGTAAGTGCGCTCCTTCTGCTGCCAGCAGAGCTCCAGCGCCTTCACGCACCACTCGGCGCTGCGCTTGGAGGCGCGCACGGGCTGGTCGCCGACCATCACCCAAATTGGGTTCGTGTGGCTGCTGGGCAGGATGCGCAGCGCGACCCAACTGCTGCGTTCGATGCGCGTCTCGAAAACGAGGTTCACCGGTGAGCCGTCGGCGGCGATGCGCTTGGTCTCGACGGACTTGCCGTTCACGATGAGTTCCACCGGCACTTCGCGCGACTCGCCGATGCGCGCGCGCTCGATGTCCCAATAGGGCTTCTGGTCGTAACGGCGCGCTTTCATTGCGGCGTCGGGCTGATCATTCAGACGGGCTGCGACGCGCGCGGAAACTTTCACCATGCCAGGTTGGGTAAGCTTGAGCTGACTGCCATTCACTCCCAGCTCTACTGGAACGCCGTCCAACCCGCCCCTTGTTACGACTCCGTTGGATCCAGTTCTGCTGCCGGTGCTGCGGACATTGAAGTCAAGCAAGTGGCTCTTCCCGTCGCTCACGTAGTTGTTCCCCGCGCGGATGCCTTCGCACCAGTCCTCATAAGTCCACTTAGCCGGGAGCTTCACGTAGCTGCGGCCGAGGCCGACCTTTTCGCCGTAGATGCAGGGGAAATCCGTCTCGCCGCTGACGCGCGTGCGGAAGCCGACGTTGAGCGTGTGATACCAGATGTTCAGCTCCCACGCGTAGGGCGTGTCCACCATGCTGAGGAAGTCCACGGCGGGCACGGGCTTCTTATCCGGGCCGGGGACGGTGTGGGTGACGTTCATGATGTATTCGTTCGCGCCGATGCCGTTGAAGGGCGGCAGCTCGTAGTTCGGCAGGTCGCCGGTCGGGAGGTTCAAGCCCCAGCCCGAGTGCGCGGGACCGACGAGTGCGCCCTGCGCCTTCGCCCAGCGCAGCGTGTTCAGGCCGAGCGTGGGCCAGTGGTTCTTCGAGTCGCCGCCGGGATACATCTGTTCCTTCAGCCGCAAGAGGCAGAGGTGCTCGCTCTGGTGCGAGCCGAAGCCGGAGACTTCCACGTCGTAGCGCAGCACGTAGGGATGCAGCGAAACCTTGTCGTCCTTCCCGGTGAAGAACTGCTTCTGGTAGTCGAAGCACGGCCCCCACGTCAGGTTCGCGCCGACCTTCAAGTCTTCGCCGAGAATGTGCCGCACCATGTCCGGTGCGTGGACGCCCTCGGTCGGGTTCGTGTAGTGCGCGCAGCCCGCGGCGTGGATGTGGTGGTCGCCGGAGACGTAGCCGAACTTCAGCGGGTCAATCCACCGCTTCACCGTGAAGTCCAGCCGCCGCGTCGCCGCCGTCACGTTGACCGTGCGCGTCTCCTTCACCGACTCCGGGCCGCGGTCGAACTCGATGGTGTAAGTCCCCGCCGGCAGCCGCAGCTTCTCGCCGTCCATGCGATAGACCTGCGGATGAAACGCGAAGTCCGGCGCGAGCCGCTTGGCCTGCGAGGGATACACGCGGCCCTGCGCGTCGCGGATGAGGAAGCCGGCGGTCGTGGGCTTCCCGTTCTCGTCCTTCACGCCGAGCGTGATTTCCGGCGCGGGCAACGCGGTGAAAAGCAAATCCACTTCGTTGCGGAAGCCGATGTCCTGCGTGCCTTGGCCGACGTTGAAGCCGATCTTCGCCTCGCGCTTGCCGGCGTCGCGGCTGTAGAGCTGCACGATGCGATACTCGACCGTGAGGCCGGAGAGCGTGGGCCGGAGCGGCTGCTGGTTGAACATCTGCAAGTCCAGCCACAGGTCGGCGGGCTTGAGCGTGGGCGCGTCGCCGCCCTTGCGCAGCGCGCGGTCGGAGGAAGTCGTCGCGGCGCGCACGTTGTGGACGGACTGCGCGTTCGGACTGACCGCAGCGAGCGGAGCGGTGGTGCCGGACTCGTTGGCGACCTTCACGAGGAACTGCCGCCAGCCATCCTGCGTCAGCTCCGGCTTCGCGTCGCCTTGCGCGACCTTCACGCGCATCTCGGGATTGATGTGGACGCCGAAGAGCGCGTAGCGGTCGAGGATTTCCTGGAGCTTCGCAACGGCGGCCTTGTGGTCGGCGGATTCCATCGCGGTGTTCAACGCTGCCTTGTCCGCCGCGCTGAACGGCGTGCCGAGGTAGTCCGTGGCCTCGATGAGCCGCCGCACCTGCGCAACGAACGGCTGGAACTCGACTTCGCTGACGATGGGCAGCGCGGCGGCGAGAGAGTTGAGCGAAAGGGCGGAGAACAACGAGAGGGCAAGCAGTGACGCACGCATAAGCAACACGAGGCTAAGGTCGATGCTCGGAGCGTAACAGCCCGGCGCGGCTTGCGAAGCGGAAATTTGTCAGCCGGGCCTCGGCACCTCGAAGAGCCGCGTGCGCTTTGGAGCGCGGCTAGTTCTCGCCGCACTCCAAAGGCGTCAGCTCTGACTCAACCGTTTCACCGGGGCCTCGAACAGCAGCGCGTGGGCTTCGCGGAGGATTTGCGGGATGCGCGCGGCGAAGGGGCTGCGCTTCACGGTTTCCAGCAGCTTGCGCTCGTCGAAGGTGGCGGCGTTTTGGCCGGGGAACCAGTGGTCGGCTTGGCCGAGGAGGTTGTAGCGCATCTTGCCCCAGCTCACGAGGTCGAGGGCTTTGGCGTAGGTCCAGAGGCGGAGGATTTCGGTGACGTTGATTTCGCCGGGCACATCGACGTAGTGCGGGAGGCCTTCGGGCCAGCGGGCGCACCAGTCGTCGCCGAGGACGCGGAGCAGCTCGGCGCGGAGCTTGCCTTCAATCGGTGCGGTGATTTCGGCGGCGCGGTCGTAGTGGGCGAGGCCAGCGATGTGGTCGTCGAAGTCACTGGGTTTGGCCGCGCCGCAACTGAGGGTGTGGACTTGCGGGCGGGCGAGGCAGTAGAGGGAGTTGAACTGCAGGGGGGTGAGCGGGGCGCAGAGGTCCACGAGCTTCGGGGGCGGGGCGTGGAGTTTGCCGCCCTTGTCGTTGGGGCTGATGATGAAGACGCCCATGTCGAGGCGGGTGGCGGCTTCGATGGCGGCCCAGTTGAGGTCGTTGACGAAATACCAGTGGACGTTGAAGTAGGCGAACTCGCCGGAGCGGACGGCGTCGAGG
>JBJTAU010000275.1:0-6066 GCA_046090965.1 Limisphaerales bacterium
GTCGGAGGTTTGGGCGGCGGTTTGCGCAGCTTGCAACTGGGCTTTCAGCGCGGGCAGTAGGCAGTCGCGGACGAGGGGGGACTTGCCGCTGCCGCTCACGCCGGTGAGGCAAACGAAGTGGGCGAGCGGGATGGTGACGGTGAGGTTTTTGAGGTTGTGGGCGGAAGCGCCGGTCAGAGTGAGAGCAGGTGGGAAAGTGGGAGAGTGAGAAAGTGAGACGAGACGGCGGGTGCGCTCGGCAGTTCGCTCACTTTCCCGCTTTCCCACTTTCTCACCTGCTCCGACCTGCTTCCGTCCGCTCAAATACGCGCCAGTCAGCGAGACGGGATGCTGCTCCAACTCGGCGAGCGTGCCTTGGAAGACGAGTTCGCCGCCTGTCTCGCCGTGGCCGGGGCCGAGGTCCACGATTTGGTCGGCAGCGCGCATGATGGCGGCTTCGTGCTCAACGACGAGGACGGTGTTCCCGAGGTCGCGCAGGCGCTGGAGGATGCCCACGAGGCGCGCGGTGTCGCGCGGGTGCAGGCCCACGCTGGGTTCGTCGAGGACGTAGAGGGTGTTAACGAGGCGCGTGCCGAGGCAGGTGGTGAGGTTCACGCGCTCGGTCTCGCCGCCGGAGAGCGTGCGTGTGGGGCGGTCGAGCGTGAGGTAGCCGAGACCGACTTCGGTGAGGAAGGCGAGGCGGGAGCGGACTTCTTCGAGGGCGTGGGCGAGCGGAGATGGGGGATGGGGTCTAGCATCTGGCGTCTGGGGAAAGAGGCGCGCGTGCAACGCGGTGATGACGGCGAGGGCGCGGGTGACGGAAAGGGAATAGAAGTCGGCGAGGGAGAGCCGTTCGTCGGAGACGACGTGAGGAGTCTCGAACTTCTGTCCTGAGTTTGAATGGAGCCTCCTAACGTCGTCACCTACGGGGACTTGGTAGAGCAGCGCCTCGGGCTGGAAGCGTTTTCCGTCGCACGCGGCGCACTTCGTGTAACTGCGGTAGCGGGAGAGCAGCACGCGGACGTGCATTTTGTAGGACTTCGATTCGAGCCAGCGGAAGTAGCCTTTCACGCCATACCACTTGCGCGGCCAGGAGTTCGCGGGGTCGTTGGAATCGTAGCCGGGGTCGCCGTCAATGACCCAGCGTTGGTGGGCTTCGCTGAGGTCGCGGAAAGGCACGCTCATCGGCACGCCGAGTTTCTTGCAGAACTTCGCCAGGTCGGCCAACGACGCCGCGCCAGTGCCGGTGCGCCAGGGTTTGACCGCGCCGGCGGCCAGCGAGAGCGAGCGGTCGGGCAGCGCGAGGTCGTAGTCAATGCCGATCACGCGCCCGAAGCCTTTGCAAGCGGGGCACGCGCCGACAGGGTGGTTGAAGGAGAAGAGCGCGGGCGAGGGTTCGCGGTAGTCGAGGTCGCAGGGGGCGCAGTGGAAGCGGTTGGAAAAGGGGATGGGGTCTAGCGTCTGGAGTCTGGGGTCGGCAGAAGGACGCTGCGGGAGTAGGTGAACGGCGAGGCGGCCTTTGCCGAAGTGGTAGGCTTGCTCGCAGGCTTCGATGAAGCGGGCGCGGTTGTCTGGTGCGAAGCGGAGGCGGTCTTGGATGATGGTTAATGCGGAGTGCGGAGTGCGGAATGCGGAATGCGAAGCCGCGCTTTCGACGCGCACCGTTTCCCCGTTCACCAAGAGCCGCTGGTAGCCTTGTTTCGCGAGGAGAGAGAGCGATTCGGCCAACGAGAGTTTCTCGGAAAGCAGAAGGTTGAACGTCACGAGACATTCCACATTCCGCACTCCGCACTCCGCATTCACCCGCTCCCACACCCGCTGCGGCGGTTCCTTCTCCACGGGCTTCCCGCACTGGCGGCAGTGCAGCGTGGCAAGGTGCGGCCAGAGGACTTTCAGGTGGTCACAGATTTCCGTCATCGTGCCAACGGTGCTGCGCGTGGTGCGGACGGCGTTGCGCTGCTCGATGGCGATGGCGGGCGGGATGCCTTCGATGCTGTCCACGGCGGGCTTGTCCATGCGGTCGAAGAACTGCCGCGCGTAGGGCGAGAAGGTCTCGATGTAGCGGCGCTGGCCCTCGGCGTAGAGCGTGTCGAAGGCGAGCGAGCTTTTGCCGGAGCCGCTAAGGCCGGTGACGACGATGAGCTTCCCGAGCGGCAGGTCGAGGTCGAAGCCCTTGAGGTTGTTGTGCCGCACGCCGCGCAGGCGGATGAGGTGGGCGGGCGGCGAAGAGGGCTTCGACATGAGGCGCGAAACGTAGGAGAGGGCGAGGTGGGAGGCAAGCGAGGGGGCTCCTGCGTTCCGCTGTGCCCGCTACCGAATAGGCCCAGACGAATGTCGTCGGGCGGGTTGGTGGACAGGGAGTCCGCAGGTTCTTTGAAACACATTCGTGGTTACCCATTTCTCGAACGCGAGTTTGTCTGGCAAGCGCGAGGCCTTGGTTCACATCGTCGCTGAACTTAGCCCTCTTGCGGTCAGCTAAAGGAACCCGAAAGCAGGGGGACTTACCCGCTGAAGGACTTCCATTCCGACAAGGGGGGCGAGTTCCTCAACTGGGCGCTGCCTCGGCTTTTGACCGTAGACTGGGTGAGGATGCGTGCAGACGGGCAAGGCTGGGAAATGAGCTATTGACGGCAAGGGGCCGTTTGCTACTTTCTGCGCTCCCTTACGGGGAAACTGTGATGAAAACATTTTTGCCGAACGCCCAAGCCGCGCTGGACAACCGCAAGTGGCACGTCGTGGACGCCAGTGGCGTTGTCCTCGGCCGGCTCGCCGCCAAGGTCGCCATGGTCATCCGTGGCAAGCACCGCCCCACCTTCACCCCGCACCTCGACACCGGCGACTTCGTCGTCGTCATCAATGCTGAGAAGGTCGTCCTCACTGGCAAGAAAGAGACCGACAAGGAGTTCATGACCTACTCCGGGTGGAAGGGCGGCGAGAAATACGAGACCGTCGCCCACCGCCGAGCCCGCCGGCCCGAGTTGCTCATTGAGCACGCCGTCAACGGCATGCTCCCCAAGGGCCGCCTCGGCCGCAGCCTCCGCACCAAGCTCAAGGTTTACGCCGGCGACCAGCACCCGCACGCTGCCCAGCTTCCCGCCACACTCGAAATCAAGAAGAAGTAAGCTTCCACCCCGCACCCACTCATGGCCGCCACTCAGGACTTCATCGGAACCGGACGCCGCAAGACCGCCGTTGCCCGCGTGCGCCTCGCCGCCGGCACCGGCAAGATCACCATCAACCGCCGCCCGCTGGACAAGTATTTCCTCACCGAGGACCAGCGCGCCGCCGTCGTGCAACCGCTCAAGGTCACCGACACCGCCGCCAAGTTTGACGTGCGCGTGAACGTGCAGGGCGGCGGCCCCAGCGGCCAGGCCGGCGCCGTCCGCCACGGCATCGCCCGCGCCCTCCTCACCGTGGACGCCGCGATGCGCCCCGCGCTCAAGGCCGAGGGCCTGCTCACCCGCGACCCGCGTATGCGCGAGCGCAAGAAGTATGGTCAGCCCGGCGCCCGCAAGCGCTTCCAGTTCAGCAAGCGTTAATCGCCCAAGCTGCTTTCCAAAACCCCCGCCCGCGCAAGCCGGCGGGGTTTTTCTTTGCCGCAGCCCGTGCCGGCGACTTCCAGTCGCCGTCCGCACGCAACTCGCGCCAACACCGATTGCAACTGGGAACCACTCTTCACTCTTCACTCCTCACCCCTCACCCTTCACACTCCCCCCATGTCCGCGCCCGCTCCCTTGCTCCGCCTCGCGAACGTCACCAAGCGCTACCCCGGCGCAGCGGGCGGCGACCTGCCCGTGCTGCGCGGCCTCGGGCTCGAAGTCGCGCGCGGCGAGACCGTCGCCATCGTCGGGCCGAGCGGCTGCGGCAAGAGCACCTTGCTCAACCTCATCGGCACGCTCGACCTGCCCGACAGCGGCGAACTCACCCTCGACGGCCAACGCCTCGACACGCTCGACGAACTCGCCCTCGCTGCCACGCGCAACCGGCAGATTGGCTTCATCTTCCAATCGCACCACCTCCTCCCGCAATGCACCGTGCTGGAAAACGTCCTCGTCCCCACGCTTGCCCAAGTAGGACAGGCTTCCAGCCCGCCTCCTCCATCTGAAAAGCCCGCCGACCGCGCGGCAAAACTCTTGAATCGTGTCGGCCTTGGCGAGCGGATGAACCACCGCCCCGGCCAACTCTCCGGCGGCGAACGCCAGCGTTGCGCCGTCGTGCGCGCGCTCATCAACCAGCCCAAGCTCCTCCTCGCCGACGAACCCACCGGCGCACTCGACCGCGCCACCGCCGACTCGCTCGCCGCGCTCCTCCTCGACCTCAACCGCGAGCAAGGCACCGCGCTCATCGTCGTCACCCACGCCCCCGACCTCGCGCGCAAGATGAGCCGCGTGCTGGAACTCCGCGATGGCCAGCTCACCACCGTTTGAGATGAACCACAGAGGCACAGAGAACACCGAGTTTAAGCCACAGATGAAACACAGAGGGAACACAGATGAAGCCGATGCCAATCCGTGTTTCATCTGTGTTTCATCTGTGGCTAAAAGTGCATGACCCTCCGCACGCTCATCCTCCGCAGCCTGCGCTTCCACGCGCGCTCGCACTTGGGCGTGCTGCTGGGCGCGACGCTCGGCAGCGCCATCCTCATCGGCGCGCTGCTGGTGGGCGACTCCGTGCGCGGCAGCCTGCGCGACATGGCGCTGGCCAGGCTCGGCAAAATCGAAGCCGCGATGGCCACCGGCGACCGCCTCTTCCGCGCGGAACTCGCCACCAGCCTCAAGGCCGCGCCAGTCCTCGCGCTGCCCGGCACGGCGAACTCCGCCGACGGCTCGCGGCGCGCGAACCGCGTTCACGTCCTCGGCGTGGACGAGAGTTTCTGGAAGCTGGCGGCCAAGGCCCCAGCCTTCACCAACGTCCCGCCGGACTCGGTCGTGCTGAATGAAGCCCTCGCCCAGCAGCTCGCCGCCAAGCCCGGCGACGAGGTGCTGCTGCGCGTCAGCAAAGTCTCCGCGCTCTCGCAGGACGTAGCGCTCACCACGCGCGACGGGCAAACGGTGGCGTTGCGGCTGCGCGTCCACGCGGTCGTCGGGGCCGAGGAGCTGGGTCGCTTCAGTTTGCAGGCGAACCAAGTCGCGCCGTTCAACGCGTTTGTGCCGCTAGACTTACTTCAGAACAAGGCGGCGGCTTCCGGCAGAGCGAACGTCGTCGTGACCTCTCGTGCCCTTCGGCTTCCTCCAAAAGAGCGGATGGCGCGTGCTCGGAATTCACTCCACAGCCCGTTGATTCATTTGGGCGTCGTACAAGCGACTCCAATCATGACCTTGGCCGAGACAGAGGCGGCGTTGTTTGCTAATCAACTCCTCCCGGCAAATTTATCGTTGGCCGACGCCCAACTCTCCCTCCGCCCCCTCACCAACTACCCCGCCCTCGAACTCCGCACCGAACGCATCTTCCTCGACCGACACGTTGCGCGCGGAGCGGTTGAGGCAATTGAAGAGTTTCGGCTACGGAGCGTTGCCTCTATCACGCAGGGCGAGGAACTGGCCAAGCTGTATCGGCCCCAACCGATTCTTACCTACCTCGCCACGCTGTTGCGCGCGGGCACCAACGCCACGGCCTACCCGATGGTCACCGCCGCCGGCGCGCCGCTCGTGCCCGCCGACTTGCGCGACGACGAAATCGTCGTGAACCAGTGGCTCGCGGACCAGTTGCAGCTCAAGCCCGGCGCGGAGCTGGAGCTGTCCTACTTCCTGCCCGACTCCGGCGCGCGGCTCACCGAGGCCACGAACCGCTTCCGCGTCCGCTCCATCGTGCCGATGCAGATGCCGTGGGCCGACCGCACGTTGATGCCCGACTTCCCCGGCATCGCGAGCGCCGAGCGCATCGGCGACTGGGACGCCGGCTTCCCGCTCACGCATCGCAAGCTCGTGGACGACCCGTATTGGAAGCAATGGCGCGGCACGCCGAAAGCCTTCGTGAGCCTGAGCGCCGGGCGGAAGATGTGGGGAAATCGCTTCGGCGACACGACGGCGGTGCGGTTTCCTGCCGGGCAATCGCCAATCGCCAATCAGCAATCGCCAAGCATTGGAG
>JBJTAU010000276.1:0-4735 GCA_046090965.1 Limisphaerales bacterium
CGGATGCTCTGGACGACGCTCAGTTGCGCCTCTTTACCTCGGCGGCTTCGGCCACCGCCGACTTTTACCTCGCCAACTCCTGCGCCGACGGCATTCCGATGTGGGACACCGGCGCGCCGAACTTGCACCGGCTGCCGGCGAACTACCTCAGCAAGCCCGCTGACCCGTTCAACGCCCACGAACCGGTGGACAGCTCCGCTGCCGCCATCGCCGCGCAGGGCTTGATTCGCCTCGGCAACTACCTCATCGCGAAGGGAGACCGGAAGAACGGCGCGCGCTACCGGCAGGCGGGCTTGACCGTGGCGGACACGCTCTTCTCCGAGCCGTATCTCTCCACCAGGCCGAAACATCAGGGCCTCATCCTGCACTCGGTCTATCACCGGCCCAACGGCTGGGACTACATCGCGCCCGGCCAGAAGGTGCCCAACGGCGAAAGCTCGATGTGGGGCGACTACCACGCGCTCGAACTCGCGCTGCTCCTCCAGCGAGAGGCGAAGGGCGAGCCGTATCTCACCTTCTTCGGCTGTGTGCCGCAGGGAGAAGAAGTGAAGCGGTGACGCCTTCAGCACCCCAACGGGGTTCCGGAATAAAGCCCAGGGTTGGCGGAACAAAGCGGAGCCTACCCTGGGAGTAGGGACGAAATGGTTTGTGCCCTGAAGGGGCACAGGCTCGGTTCGTTTGAGCCAAGGTCTTCCGCCGCCCCTTCAGGGCGGGTTTTCATTGGGTGGCTTGTTCCCAGGGTAGCGCTGCGCGCAACCCTGGGCTGTATTCCTGAGCCCCGTTGGGGCATGGCCGGGAGCGTTTTCGTGTCCTTGAAATCATCCCACCGCCGAGCGCTCCACTTGTTGCGCAGTCCACGGCCGGTGCGCTACGCCATCAAACCCGGGATCGGATGCCCATTGAAGAGCGGGAACGGGCGGGCCTGTTCGTCATGCCAGATCGTTTCGTTGGGCAGGCCGAGCGCGGAGTAGATCGTCGCGGCGAAGTTTTCGGGCGTCTGCGCGTCGCTGGCCGGGTGGCCGCCGATCTTGTCGGAAGAGCCGACTACGTGACCGCCGCGCACGCCGCCACCGGCGAACCACACCGTTTGCACCGCGCCCCAGTGGTCGCGGCCGGGCAGCCTAGAACCGGGGATGCCAGAAATCTTGGGCGTGCGGCCAAACTCACCGGCCATCACGATGAGCGTGCTGTCGAGCAGCCCGCGCGACTGGAGGTCGTCGAGCAACGCGGAGAGGGCCTTGTCGGTCGGAGGGAATAGAAAATCCTTTAGGTTCGGGAACGCGGCCTCGTGGGTGTCCCAAGTCTCGTTGTTGCCCAAGTTGACTTGCACGAGACTGACGCCGGCCTCGACCAACCGCGCCGCCGTGAGTAGCGACCAGCCGAAGGAGTTGCGCCCGTAGCGGTCCTGGAGGCGCGGGTCGGCCTTGCTCACGTCGAAGGCTTCGGCGGTCTTACCCTGGGTGAGCAGGCCCACGGCCATCTGCCAGTAGCGGTCGCTGGCGGTGACTTCGGCGGAAGTTTCGAGGAACGCGCGCTGGCGGTTGACTTCGCCGACCAAAGCGAGGCGGTCATTGAATCGCCCGTTCGCGAGCCACTCGGGCAGCGTCAGGTTCGGCGAGCGAAAGCCGAGGTTGTCGTTCTGCTTGGCGCCATCGCGATGGTGAAACAGATATTCGGGATACGCGCCGTAGGTCTTGGGATTGTAAGGCGAGGCGTCGAGGAACCACGGGTCTTTGCGTGCGCCCAAGATGCCGCCGAACTGGCCGGGGATGACTCGACCGCTGTTGTGAACGAGTCGCTCCGGCAGCGCGATGGCGGGCGGGAGATTGTGACGCGGCGGCAGCAGCGTGTTCGCCAACGCGGCGATGGCGGGCCAGTCGGAGGCCTTGGGCTTGCTCGGATCGAAGCCGGGGGGAATGTCCGAGCGGCCCGTGAGCATGATGTGGTGGCTCGCGGAATGGTCGTTGGACTTGTGCGTGAGCGAACGGCAGAGCGCCCACTGCTCGCTGCGCTTGGCGAGTTCCGGCAGGTGCTCGCAGATGTGCAGGCCCGGTGTGCGCGTGGGGATGGGCTTGAACTCGCCGCGAATCTCGATGGGTGCGTTGGGCTTGAGGTCGAAGCTGTCCAACTGTGAAAGTCCGCCGGAGAGAAAGATGTAGATGACCGACTTCGTGCGGGAAGCGCGCGGAACGGCGGCGGCCGAACGAAGCGGGGCGAGGTGGTTCAGACCGAGACCGAGCAGGCCAATGGTGCCGGCTTGCACTGCGGCGCGCCGGGATACAGGCGCGCAGGGCGGGTGGACATACTGGCTGGCGGGTGCGGGCATCGGGGAGTTGGATGCGGGCAGATGGAAGTGGATTCAACTGGCGCGCCGTAAAGCAAAGGGCGCGACTTGCGCCGCGCCCTTCGGTGTCAGTTGTATTGAGTTCCGCCTACGCGCCCATGCCGTCTTCGTAGGAGCCGGCGGCCACGGGGAAGAGCAGGTTGTTCTTCACGTAGCGGACGCCGTCGGTGGAGCAGTAGTCGAGATCCTTGTGCGCGCTCTCAGCTTCGACCACGAGCGGCGCGTCCTTCGTGCCCATCAGCTTCATGTAGCGCTGCGGGTAGCCGACGTGGATGAGCAACTCGGCGTAGCGCTGCATATTCAGGTCGCCGCTGCCGAGGTCGGTGAACTGCATCGCGCGCTTGCCCCAGTCGGGCTGCATGGCGCGGAGCGGGAAGCCGGAGCGCACGACGAAGTTCTTGATGTGCGCGGCCCAGATGCGGCTGCCAACTTTCAGGAAACGGCTCTCCCAAGTCTCGCCTTCCCAGCAGTGCGAGGGATCGGCGTTCACGCCAAGCGAAGCATCGCCATCGCAAATCTCGACGAGCATGTTGAAGTCGTCAGCCGTGCTGGCGGCGGTGCCGGGATGGATTTCGTGGCAAAGCTTGATGCCGAGCTCGTTGGCGTGCTTGCGGAGCTTGGCGGTCTTCTTGACGAAGCGCTCCTTGCCTTCCGCGAGCAGATCGAAACCGCCGCCGGCCCAGAAGCCCCATGGGTAGCCGGTCGCGAGTTCCCAGCCGAAGGCCACGCCCCAGAACATCGGCATCACCTTCACGTTCAGCTCGGCGCTGAGGTCCATGAGCTTGAGCAGGTAATTCTCGTGCCACTTCTCGATGTCTTGCGGCGACTTCTTGGCGATGTCGGGCGCGATGAACGGATTGCCGGACTTGGTGCCGGTCCACGCGCTGGTGTGAACCCAGAAGGGACAATGGGCCGAGATGCCGTCGAGCGTCATGCCGCGCGACTCGAAAGTGTCGCGGATCTCCTTGGCGGACTTGAAGAGCTTGCCGCCCTTGAGGTGGTAGTTGCTCGGCTGGATACCCGTTGCGCCGGCGGCTTTCGCGAAGTCGAGGACTTCGGCGAGGGACGTGCCGCCGTGCTGGGCGCATTCGAGACTCGGGTGATAAATAGGTTGGGCCATAAGATTTTGGTCGCGCGAAGGGATAGCAAAACCCCGGCTCTGAAATCAACGGCAAAGCTGGCATCCCTAAAGCTGCCATCGGGGCGTGATTCGGCCGGAATGCGGTTGCGCGCAGCGACTGCCACCGTTATGGAAGGCCCGCCAGCCGGGCTGGCTTCGCTCATGGCTGAGTTCTACGACACGCATACGCATCTGGACTATCCAGACTTCGCTGATGATTTGCCGGGACTCATCGAGCGCGCACGGGCGGCGGGCATCACGCGGATGGTGAGCATCGGCACGGACTTGGAGAGCAGCGCGCGAGCGGTGGCACTGGCGGAGCGGTTTGAGTCCGTGTTCGCGGTGGCGGGTTGGCATCCGAATGACGCCGTGCGCGCGCCGAAGGATTTCCGCACGGAACTCCGCACGTTCGCCAAGCATCCCAAAGTCATCGCCATCGGTGAGACGGGCTTGGATTACTACCGCCTGCCGGGAGCGAACGGCGGCAGAGAGGATGAAGACGCCCATGTAAAGGCGCGGCAGGCCGAGGCGTTCCAGCAACAACTCGAAGTCGCGGCGGAAGTTGGCTTGAACTGCGTCATCCACACGCGCGGCGAGTGCTTCGAGGAAACGCTGCGGATCATCGAGCCGTTTGCCAGCCGGGTGCGCGGAGTGTTCCACTGCTTCGTCGGCACTCCCGAGCAGATGCGGCGCGTGCTGGCGATGAACTCGCTCGTGAGCTTCACCGGCATCGTGAGTTTCAAAAGCGCCGCCGAAGTCCGCGCCACCGTCGCGGCCACGCCGCTTGAGCGGCTGATGTTGGAGACGGACGCGCCGTTTTTGGCGCCGGTGCCATATCGGGGCAAGCGCTGCGAGTCCGCCTACGTGCGAGAAATCGCAGCCACCGTGGCGCAGGTGAAGGGGGTAGCGCTGGAGGAGTTAAGCGCGGCGACATGCCGCACGGCGCGGGAGTTTTTTCCCAAGCTACGCTGAACGCGCGAGACTCAGAGCTTTCCTGATTTGCGCGGCGCAGGGATTTCCGTAGCCTCGCCGCGACGCTGATGAATCGCTTATCCACCTCGGGCCGTGTTGTGCTTGGAGCCGGCTTGTTCTGCCTGCTCATGGGTGGTTTCGTGCTGACGGCGTGGTGGCTAGCAGCCCGTTAAAAAAAGGCTGTTTTCAGAACGCCGCGCTCAAGTGTGATGCCGCGCCCTTGGCCCGCCAAAATAGATTCCCAGAGCGCTCCAAGGGATTCCGGGACGCGCCATCGTCGGTATAGGTTCCAGCTGAGA
>JBJTAU010000277.1:0-5687 GCA_046090965.1 Limisphaerales bacterium
CTCGTAGGGATTGCTCAGGCGCGTGACGCCGTTGGTCACGGCGACTTTTGTGCGACGAATCAAGCGGCCCACCGGCTCGGAGAAGAGCAGGTCGCCGCGCAAGTCAGCGGGCAAACGGTCGCCGCGGAACACCTCCGCGCCGCAGGTGGCGGTGAAGTGGTTGAGCGTCTTCTCGTCAGGGCGGAAGCGGTTCGGGCCGCCCTGCACGTCGGGGATGGGGACGATGGGCCAGACCACCGCGTAATCGCCGACGAACTGCTCCTTGTGGTTCAGCGCGGCGTAGTAGATATGGGTTTGAAAATTGATGGGCCCGCGTTCGCCGCCGGCGTTCACATACCAAGGCTTGCCCCAGTCGTCCTGCGTGAGACCCCACTGGCCGCCGTTGCCGGGCGTGGATTCCTTGAGCGGTTCCTTGTCGTAGCCCTGCCAGCGCAGGCGCCACGAGTTGTAGGTCATGTAGAGCCAGTTGTCCGTGGCCCAGATGAGGCCGGACTGCTGGTGCTCCATGTTGCCGCCGCGCGGGCCGCCGGCATACCAGAGCTTCTTCTCGTCAGCCACGCCGTCGCCGTTCGTGTCACGGTGGAGGAAAATGTCCTGCGTGTCCGTCTCGTTGATGAGCAGTTCGCCGGGGCCGAGCGGGAGAATCATGCGCGGCAGCTTGAGGTTGTCGGCGAAGACGGTGTGTTTATCGAACTTCCCGTCGCCCTTGCTCGACCAGTGGAGCGAAACGCGGCTCTTGTTGGTCAGCTCGCCCGTGCCGTCAATGTCCTGCATGTAGGACCGCATCTCGGCGACGAACATCCGGCCGTTGCCATCGAACACCGCGACGACCGGCTCCTTGATGTGCGGCTCGGCGAGGACCAACTCCAGCTTGTAGCCGGGCAGGAGCTGGAACTTCTTGAGCTCCTCTTCGGGCGAGAGCGCGGGGACATCAGGCTGCTTGGGAAAATCCTCGGGCTTGTTCTGCGCGAGTGCCGGCAGCGCGGCGGCGAGGAGCAGGGCGGACAGTCGGAAACGGTTCATAAACACAGGCCAAAGTTGACGCGGCGCGGGAAACCCTATTCGGACGCCAGCCATCGGCCCGGACGCAATCGGCACGCGGAGCCGGTCGGGAGAACCGCGAAACAATTCCGGGATTGCGCCCGTCTATCCCGGCAACGAAAGTGAGCACACGTATGAAGCATGCCTTCCTGATGTTGCTGGCCGGGGCCGCGTTCGCTCTGGCGGCGGAGAAGAACTTTCCCGCGCACTGGGGCCAGCCACCAAACCTCCAGACCCGCGACTACGTGGACCTGCCCGCCGGCTTCGGCAAGGGCAGTTCGACGCTGCGGAACTGGATCAATGCAACTTTGGAGAAGGACAAGCTCGCGCAAGCCGGCGGCGGCAAGGCTGCACCCGCCGCCAAGGCGATTTACTCGCAGGACTTCGAGGCGACCGAGGTGGACAAGGTTCCCGACGGGATGCTCGTGCTGGACGGTGGTTTCGCGGTGAAGCAAGCCGGCGCCGGCAAGGTGCTGGAACTGCCCGGCGATCCGCTCGAAACTTTCGGCGTGCTCTTCGGCCCGACGGAGAAGGAGGGCCTCTGCGTGCAGGCCCGCATCCTGGGCACCGGCAAGGGCCGGCGGTTCCCGGTGCTCGCGGTCGGCCTCAGCGGCGTGGGCGGCTACAAACTGCAGGTTTCCCCGGCGAAGAAGATGCTCGAGATATACAAAGGCGAAGAAGCCAAGGCGTCGGTGCCGTTTGACTGGAAGTCCGGCGAGTGGGCGCTGCTCAAGTTCCAGATGCGCAAGGTCAAGGACGGTGAATGGCAGGCCGAGGGCAAAGTCTGGGCCCAAGGCACGCCCGAGCCAGCCACGTGGCAGATCAAATTTGCCGAAACCACCGAGCCATCGCCGGGTCGCCCGTCCATCTGGGGGTTGCCGTTCTCCGGCACGCCGATCCAGTTCGATGACTTGCTCGTGACGCCAGCGAAGTGATTTTAACCTGCGGATGCCGGCGAATTTATCCGTGTCATCCGCGTCATCTGCGGGCAGCCTCTCCCAAATCTTATGAAACTCAAACTCCTCCTCACGCTGGCGTTGGCCAGCCTCGCCCTCACCTCCACCCGCGCCGCGGATTACGCGCCGCAAGTCGGTCTCCAGACCTGGACCTGCCGCAACATGAGCTTCGAAGAGATGGTCGCCTTCGCCGAGAAGAACGGGCTGAAGCACATTCAGGCCATCGGCAAGCACATTGATCCGATGGGCTCGCTCGAAGACGCGCAGAAGAAGACGGCCGTGCTCGCCGCGAAGGGCATGAGCTTTTACACCTTCGGCGTCGCCGGCACGTTCCCCGAGAAGGAGAAGAACCGGAAGCTCTTCGACTTCGCCAAGGCGATGGGCATCAAGGTCATCATCGTCGAGCCGAAGAACGACAAGGCGCTCTGGGACGGCCTTGAGGAGCTGGTGAAGGAATACGACATCAAGCTCGCCATCCACAACCACGGCAAAGAGTCCGTCTATGGCACGCCCGAGAAAGTTTGGTCCGTGCTGAAGGACCGCGACGCGCGCATCGGCGTGTGCATGGACGTGGGCCACCTCACCGGTGCCGGCTTCGACGCGGGCAAGGAATTCGTCGCTTACAAGGGCCGCGTGCATGACATCCACCTCAAGGACAAGAAGGTGGACACCATTGACGGCAAGCAGGTCATCACCGACGTGATGGTCGGCACCGGCGCGGCGAACTACAAAGGCCTGCTGGCCGATCTGAAGAAGGCCAAGTGGCCCGGCGTGATGGCCATCGAGACGGACAACGGAACCTTTGCCAAGGAGCCGACCGAGTTCGTCACGGGCGCGATCAAGTTCGTGAAAGACAACGCGAAGTAGGCTCCGGCCCAATCCCTCCCCATTCTGCAAGCGCGATGGCTTCCGCCGTCGCGCTTGCGCCGTTTTCCGATGAGCTGTCTTCGCCGCAGCCGCAGCTTGCCGGGCCAGTATTCAATGGCCGGGCGGCTTTTCATGTGGTGGGCGGTGACAAAGAGACTGTCCAGCTTGCGGCGCGAGGTTCAGAAAATGCGCGCCGGGCCAGTCTCCATGCACGGCATAATGAAGAATTTCAGCCGCGAGCGAGGCGGGCGGAAAGGGCGCGAGGCAGGTCGCGGGCACCGTGGAGCACGCCCAGCACCAGCACGGTGTCACCACGAAGGGTGTAGAACACACTGTGGGGGAAGCGGCGCAGGGGGACGCGGCGGACATTTGCGAAGCGCACTGCGAAACGCAGGGGAGCCTCCGCCGCAGTCCTCATGCCGAAGCGCGCCTCGTCAATGAACCGGAGCGCTACGGACGTGTCCCGCTCGTGATACCAAAGTGCGGCCTCCTCGATGTCCGCGTCAACGAGCGGGTGCTTGACGAGCGCGTGCATCAGCCAGTTTCCGCTTCAGGTCATCAAACCACTCGTCGGTGACGGGCACCGCGAGGCCGGGGTTGGCGTCGAGTTCGTCACGGCGGCGGAGAATCTCGGCCTGAACTTCCGGGTGGATGGCCTCGACATCCTGCGGGCTGAGGATTTCAGCCTCGTTCGCGTAGAACCAATCAGCGAAGCGGCGGCGCTCCTCGCGGGGGAGCTGCAGCAGGGTGGCTTCGATTTGTTCCACACTCATGGCTTGGAATCTACGTTTCGGGCCTGAGATTGCGAATAAAAAGTTCGCGCCTCAGGCCGGCCTGTCTGAGGAAGACTCCACTACAGCAGCCAGGCGTGCTGGCTTTCCTTGTAGTGGCGGCGGCAGACGGAAACGTAGCGGTCGTTGCCGCCGATCTCGATCTGGGCGCCGGTCTTCACAGGCGCGCCGCTGGCATCGAGACGCAGGACCATCGTGGCCTTGCGACCGCAGTGGCAGATGGTTTTCAGCTCAATCAGATTGTCCGCCCACGCGAGCAGCCACTGGCTGCCCTCGAAGAGGTTGCCCTGAAAATCCGTGCGCAGGCCGTAGCACAGCACTGGCACCCGCAGCCGGTCGGCGATGTCCGTGAGTTGTTCGACCTGAGCTTTGGTCAGGAACTGCGCCTCGTCCACCAGCACGCAGGAGAGGATGCGCTTCTCGTGGTCTTCCTCGGCGAGGGTGAAGAGGTTTTCGTCGCGCTTGAAGGCCCGTGCCTCCGCCGAAAGGCCGATGCGGGAAGCAACCTTTCCTGTGCCGGCTCGCGTGTCCAACGCGGGGGCGAGCACGAGCGTGTTCATCCCGCGCTCCTGGTAGTTGTAGCTCGACTGGAGGAGCGTGGTGCTCTTCCCCGCGTTCATCGCCGAGTAGTAGAAGTAGAGCTTGGACATGGGGGGGGGCGTGAGACGTGGTGCGTGGTGCGTGAGTTAGACAGGAAGTGCTCGAATCAGGTCACGCACCACGCATCACGCACCACGTCAGACCTTTCCAATCCACTTCCGATCTTCCCACACGGCTTGGATGGAGGTGAGGTTCTTCGAGTCGAGGAGCTTCAGCGCGGCGGTGCCGACGCTGCCGCGCTTGAGGGCGTTCCATGCGTCGCTCACGTTGATGGCCACGTGCTGGAGCACGCTCGGGTCGCGGTAGCAGTCAATCATGCACTTGGTGCAGCCGTCGCGGATGAGCTTGGAATCGTCCCACTCATAGACCTTGCACATGGGCTTGTCCCACGCGTGGCAGCGGTAGAGGTCGAGCTTCCAGTCGAGGTAGAAATACTTGTGCCCGCCAAGGCAGCCGAAGTGCTCGCGCTCGCCGCGCAGGTGGCGCTGCATCTCATTGAGCGACTCCGTCGGGTTCACGACCGGGTAACCGCTGCGGTGCTTCATCTGCTTGATCTTGTCGAACAGGCCGATGAGTTCCTGCGTGGTGAAGTTCACCAGGCCGCTGTCGCTGAAGCTGAGGTAGCTGGAGGCGAGGTTCGTGAGCGGGTAGCTGAAAGTGCAACTCGTGAAGCCGAGGCTCTGGAGGAAGGCGGGGAGCTTGTCGTAATCCTCAATCAACCGGCTGGCCGTGATGCTCGCGGTGGTCTGAATGCCCACGCCGGCGAAGAACTCGTTCGCCTTTTTGATTTTCCGGCACACGTCGGGAAGGCCGCGGTTCTGCTCGTGCTTGGCGATGTCGTGCGCGTCGATGGACATGATCACGCTGCTGAGGCCGTCGCTAGCCAGCGCCTTCATGTTCTCGTCGGTCCACAGGCCGCCGTTGGTGCAGATCATCGGGTGGATGCCGCGCTCGGCCGAGTAGCGGACCATTGGGCGGAGGTCGCGATGCGCCATCGGCTCGCCGCCGACAAAGAGCAGGTAGCCGATGTGGTTGCGCTTGGCGATGTCCACCACGTCCTTCGCCTCCTGCAAGGTGACACTGGCGCGCTGCTTGGGATCGAACTTCGAGCGCGCGAAGCCGCAGAAATCGCAGTCGGCGTTGCAGATGTTCGTGATGGCAAACTGCAGGTAGCCGGGCCCGCCGTGGTCGAGCACGGACTTGAACAGCTCCCACTTCGAGGTGTGCGGGCGGGCGACGGGCCGGGACAAATCTACGGACGAGGCGGCTCCCCGTGTGGAAGCGGTGGAGGCGGCAGGCGGTTCAGCGACGGCGGTGCTCATTCAGCGACAAGTGCCGGAGTGTGCGGAACGCGCAGGGGCCGGGCAAACTTTTCTTTGCGCCACCGGAGCCGCCGACTACGCTGCGCGCGCCCATGAAGAACATCGTCTAT
>JBJTAU010000278.1:0-4546 GCA_046090965.1 Limisphaerales bacterium
TCACATGCGCGATGAAGCCCAACAGCGCCATGCTCAACACCGCCACGAGCAGGTAGCCGATGTTCGCCGCCGCGCCGATGAGGCCGGCGATGAGGGCGCGGCTCTTGCCCGGCCAGATCTCGTTCACCAGCGCCACGCCCAGCGACCACTCGCCGCCCATGCCCAGCGACGCAACGAACCGCAGCGCCGCGATGTGCCAGGCCTCGGTCGCAAAACCGCACAGGCCGGTGAAGATGGCGTAAGTGAAGATGCTCAACGACATCGCCCGCACCCGACCGATCTTGTCGCCCAGCCAGCCGAACACGACGCCGCCGCACGCCGCCCCGACGAGGAACACCGCGATGATCGCGCCGAACCACTTCGTCGCGTCGTTCGGGTCGGAGGCGGGTCCGAGCAAATCCTTCAGCGCCGGTTGGCCGATGAGCGGGAAGAGGCCCATCTCGAAGCCATCGAACAGCCAGCCGAGAAACGCCGCCAGCAGGGTCATGTATTTCGCGCGGGAAGCGGGCGCGGCTGGGGCGGGAATTTCGTTCATGCGAGTGGCGGGCATTGCTAGAGACAAAGCACGGGCGGGTCAAATCATTTGGCCGGCAGGACCACTGTTCGACCCACCTCTCACGGTCGCGGAGCCGTGTGCTCCACCGGCACGGGCCGGAAGCGCCGCCGCTGATACCACGCCACACCGATCAAGTCGTGCAGGCCGCGCCCGAGCCGGTTCCACACGCCGTATTTCGAGACGCCCGCCACGCGCGCCCGATGGTTCACCGGCACTTCGCGCACCCGGAAGCCACCGCCCGCCACGAGGATTGGCAGGAAGCGGTGCAGGCCGTTGAAGCCGAACACGCCCTCCAGCGCAACGCGCCGGAAGACCCGCAGCGCGCAGCCCGTGTCACGGAACTCCGCGCCCAGCGCTGCGCCGCGCGCTGCCCGGGCGAGGCGCGACGACACGCGGCGCACGAACGTGTCCTGCCGGGTCTGCCGCCAGCCGCACGCGACGTCGCACGTCTCCAGCTCCCGCAACAGGCGCGGGAGGTCGGCGGGATCGTTCAGCAAGTCGCCGTCCAGCGTGGCCAGCAGCGGACGGTTCGTATTCTGGATGCCGGTCCACAACGCCGCGCTCTGGCCGGCGTTGCGCGTGTGGCGCAGGCCGCGCACGCGCGGGTTGGCCCGGGCCGCCTCGCAGACCTTTTCCCAAGTCTGGTCCCGGCTGCCATCGTCCACGAAAACCAGTTCCCAGTCGTTCGGCACGGACGCAAAGGCCGCCGCGACTTCGCGGGCCATCGGCAGCACGTTGTCCGTCTCCTCAACGACGGGAACGATGATGGAAATGGGTTCCGGCACGGCGCGAAGTTAGCGGGCCGTCCAGCAGGGGAAAAGCGAATTGCGCCCTCCTCCCGCTCACCGGCAGTTCTCCTCGAGCATTTCCTCGATGCGCTTGAGCCAGCGGTCCACTGCCACCCCGATGCGTTGCAAGTCCCGCGCGGCGACCGGCAGTGCGGCGACGACGGCCTGCTGCTCCAGCTGGCGGCAAAGCGTGGCGGCCGCCTCGGCCGGTCCGCGGAACTCGCATTGCAACTCGGCGCAGTCGAGCTGCCTCAATCCCGAGGGCTGGTCGGAAAAAATCTCGTTCGTGAGCTTGAGCATCTGCGCGCCGGTGGCGTGCAGCTTCCGCATCCCGGCGAGGAACGGCCCGGGCGCGGCGTCCCCCGCCTCCTCAACGATCAGTTCGCAGTAGCCGAGGAGCGGGTTGATGGGCGTGCGCAGGTCGTGCCGCAGCGCGCGCAGCTCCTCGGTGTCGGCGGGCAGGCGCAAATGCCGTTGCGCAAGTTTCGGCGGGCTGCGGTTCGCCCTCATGGGGCGGGGGCCGGCGGCGGAAGTTTTAGCAGTGCCGCCATCTTCGCCAGCAAACGGGGCAGCTCCACCGGCTTGGTCTCGAAGGCATCGCAGCCGGCCGCTGCGGCCCGCTCTTCCTCGCCCATCATCGCGTGCGCCGTCAGCGCGATCACGGGGATGTGCCGGGTCGTGGTCGTAGCCTTGATGCGCTTCGTCGCCTCCCAACCATCCATCACCGGCAGTCCTAGATCCATGATGACCAGGTCGGGCAGCTCTTCCTCGCACCGCGTCACGCCCTCCGCGCCATCCACCGCGAGGGACACCTCGAAACCCCGGCGCACGAGCCGGCGCGAGAGCATGTCGCGGTTCATCTCGTTGTCTTCGACCAGAAGGATTTTCGGCACGGGACGGTTCATTCGTGCGCGCTGCCGGGCCGGTGCGCAAGCGCCGACTTTGCGACTCGCCCGGGCGTCTCTGCAAAAGGCTTCGGCCGCTCCGCCTGCTCCCTTACGCTGCCCGCGTGACCGTCCTCGAAGTCATCCAGCGCAGCACGGAGTTCCTCCAACGCCACGGCGTGGACTCGCCGCGCCTGCAAATCGAACTGCTGCTCGCCCACATCCTCAAGCTGCCGCGCCTCCAGCTCTACCTGAACCACGAGCGCGCCCTCGCCGAAACTGAACTCGCCGCCCTCCGCGCCCTCGAGCCACGCCGCGCCAAACGCGAGCCGCTCCAGCACTTGGTCGGCAGCGCAGCCTTCCTCGGGCTCGATCTCGCCGTCAGCCCGGACGCGCTCATTCCCCGGCCCGAGACGGAACCCTTGGTGGAACTCACCGCCGCCGCGCTGGCGAAGATCACCACGCCCGCCGTGCTCGATTTCGGCACCGGCACCGGCTGCATTGCTCTGGCACTCGCGACAACGTGTCCGTCGGCCAGCATCCACGCGCTGGACATCTCGGCACCCGCTCTGGCGCTCGCCCGGAGGAATGCGGACGTGCTCAAGCTCTCCGACCGTGTCGCCTTCCACCTCGGCGATGGCTTCACCGCCCTGCCGCCGGAGCTGCGCTTCGATCTGATCGTCTCGAACCCGCCCTACATTCCCGCTGCCGAGATCGCCACGCTCCAGCCCGAAGTCCGCGACTTCGACCCGCGTCTCGCGCTCGATGGCGGCGCGGACGGGCTCGACTTCTACCGCCGGCTCGCGGCGGAAAGCCCGGCGTGGCTCCGCGCGGGCGGCGGCCTCTTCGCCGAGTTCGGCGACGGCCAGGGCGACGCGGTGAAGTCGCTGTTCCTCACCCACGGCTGGACACGCGTGGCCTTGCACGCGGACCTCACGCAGCGGCTGCGCGTGCTCGAAGCGTGGAGAACGGCTTGACTCGCGCGCTGTCTGTGCCGCTGATACGCGCATGATTCACGTCCTTGCGACCATTGAAGTCCAGCCCGGCCAGCGCGGCAATTTCCTCCGCGAGTTTCACGCCCTCATGCCACTCGTCCACGCCGAGCACGGCTGCATCGAGTATGGCCCGGCGGTAGATGTCGCCACGAGCATCCCCGTGCAGGCCCGCCTCGGCGACGACACCGTCGTCATCATCGAGAAGTGGTCGGACGTCGCCGCGCTCGAAGCGCATCTCAAGGCCCCGCACATGGCCGACTACCGCGTGAAGGTGAAGCCGTTCGTGAAGGGCGTGACCTTGCGCGTGCTCCAGCCGGCCTGACGTCACGGCGCGATGAAGTCCGCGTAAGCCCGCTCGCCCAGATACTCGTAGCCGCGTGACTCCGCCGATGTGCCTGTGAGCATCGAGTGGATGAATCCGTTCCGCTCGACTTGCACCGTGTGCAGAATCTTGCGTTCGGGATTCTCTTTCAGAAAGAACGCCACCTGACCCGCCAGCGCCCGGTGCGTTTGCAAGCCATCCTTCGTCGCGGACTCGAAGGCGAACTCGCGCTTCAAATCCACGAGCATCGCGTGGCTGCGGCCCCACGTGCCGCCGGACTCGCTCACGAAGGTTTTCCCGTTCAGCAGCGCGTTGGAGTCGTGATACGCGAGCACGCACAGATGGTTGCGCGCCGATGCTTTGAGCCACGCGGCGAGTTTCTCGGCGTGGTGCTTCGCCGCGTCGTAGCCGTAGTTGCTGTCGAGAAACGCGATGCGCCCGACGCGCGCGGGGATGTGCTCGTGCGCGTCCAGGAAGCCGAAGATGAAACTGCCACCCCCACTGTGGCCGTTGAGCGTGAGGGTGAATTCCTTCCCCGGAAACAAAGCGGCCACGCGCTCGACGTAGCCGGGGAATTTCGTGAACCCGTTGGTGCGCTTCCACGCGGGCCAGCTCAAGCCGGCGGCCTCGAAGTAGGCCACGACCAGCGCGGCGTTCGTCTCCCGCGTGCGCAGCCAGCGAGTCTGCGCGCCGATGTGCTGGATGCCGAAGTGCCAGTCGTCGCCAGCCTTAAGTTGCTTGCCAATGGTTTGCTCGATGGTGTTCCCATTCGGCAGCGCGTAGACGACGAGGTGGACTTGCTTGCGTGCGGAAAGAACTTCCGGCGCGGGCGCGTTGACGTGGACGCGCACGCCCGGCTCCAGACGGAAGTCCATCACCTGCTCGTTGAACGCGGGACTGGCGCGCCACTCGCTGGCAGGGGTTTCGAGTTTGGGGTTTGGCGTTTTGGGTTGTGCGCTTCCACCGTTACGAACTCCCTCGCCCCCATCGGGGGAGAGGGC
>JBJTAU010000279.1:0-2914 GCA_046090965.1 Limisphaerales bacterium
CGCTTCTCAGCGAGCGCGAAAGTTTGAGCCTCCTCACGTCGGCTGCTACCCAAGTTTGAAACCATGAAAATCAAAAAGATCGAAACCCTCGTCTGCCACGCGCGGATGCGGAACTGGGTGTTTGTAAAAGTCGTCACCGACCAGCCGGGACTCATCGGCTGGGGCGAGGCGACGCTCGAATGGCACACGCGCAGCGTGGTCGGCGCGATTGAGGACATCGCCGAACTGCTCGTCGGCGAGGACCCGACGCGGCCCGAGCATCTGTGGCAGATGATGTATCGGCAGCACTTCTGGCACGGGCACGGCATCGTGCGCGCCACGGCCATCGCGGGCATTGACCTCGCGTTGTGGGACATCGTCGGGAAGGTCGCGGGGCTGCCGCTGGCGAAGGTCTTCGGTGGGCCGGTGCGCGATTACGTGCGGACCTACTGCCATCTCGGCGGCGGGCGGATGGAGGATTTTTACCAGACGCCCGCTGACAACGCGAAGCGCTTCGCCGAGCTGGCGCAACAGGCCGTGGCCGATGGCTACACCGCGTTCAAGAGCATGGCCGTGCCGAGCACGATGCCGATCGAGGGCCAGAAGCCCGTGCGCGCCGCCGAAGCCGCCGTGGCCGCGATGCGCGACGCCGTGGGGCCGGACATCGACATCATGGTGGACTGCCACGCGCGCCCGTCGCCCGCGATGGGCCTGAAGTTCGGCAAGGCGCTCGATGCCTACGGCCTCTACTTTTTCGAGGAGCCGTGCTGGCCCGAGTGCGTGGACGGCTTGGCGAAGATTAACGCCGCGCTCACCACGCCCGTCGCCAGCGGCGAACGCGTGACGAACCTCGAAGCCTTCAAGGAACTCTTCGACAAGCGTGCGGTGGAAATCTGCCAGCTCGACTTGACACATTGTGGCGGCTTCACGGCAGCGCGACGCGTGGCGGCACTGGCGGAGGCGCACCGCATCGCGCTCGCGCCGCACAACCCGCAGGGGCCGGTGAGCACGGCGGCGTCGCTGGAGTTCGGCTTCTCGCAGCCCAGCTACATCATCTGCGAGACGGTCCACAACGACGTGCCGTGGCGCGCGGACGTGGTGGCGGAAGGCTTCACGGTCGAGAAGAAGGGCCGCATCGTGCGCCCGAACCAGCGGCCCGGCCTGGGCATCACCATCAACGAGAAGGCGGTGAAGAAGCACCCGTTCCAGCAGGAGATCGTGCTGCGCGAGTTCAACCGCGATGGCGCGGTGACGGACTGGTGACTCAATGGGGGCTGGGTGGGCCGCATCGCGACTTCGTTTCGGCCGCTGAGATTTACACCGCCGAAGCCGCGCGGAGTCAGTGTGCTTCCCGTGCCATGTCCTGCCAAAATCCTTTCCCCGCCCGTGTCCGCTCCGCACACTCGCGCGCATGAACGTAAACGTCCGGGGCCGCGCGCGCCCTTTCCGCACCGTGAGCTTCGATCCGGCAACGAATCATGTGCGCCTCATCGAGCAGCGGCTCCTGCCGCATGAGTTCCGCGTTGTCGGCACGCGCGATTTCCGCGCCACGGCCACCGCCATCCGCGACAGGGTCGTGCGCGGAGCGGGAGCCATCGGTGCCACGGCGGCCTACGGTCTGGCGCAGGGCGCGAGGGCGTTTCGCGGGAAGGACGTCACGCAGTTTCAGGCGCACGTCGAAGCGGTCTTCACCACGCTCGCGGAGGCGCGGCCCACGGCCGTCGACCCGGTGAACGCGATGCTCGATGTGCGTCGCGCCATGGCTGCGGGTGCGACCGTCGCCGAGCAGCAGGCGCTCGCGCTCGCGGCGGCAGAACACTTCGCGGATGAAGACGTGGCGCACTGCGAAGCGATCGGCCGACATGGGACGAAGCTGATTCGCGAGGGCGCGCGGGTGCTCACGCATTGCAACGCGGGCTGGCTGGCCTTCGTGGACATCGGCACCGCCACCGCGCCGATGTATGCGGCGCAGGCGGCGGGCCGCAAGTTCCACGTTTTCTGCGACGAGACACGGCCGCGTTCGCAGGGCGCGACGCTCACCGCGTGGGAGCTGGCGCAACAGGGCGTGTCGCGCCAGGTCATCGCCGACAACGCGGTGGGCTTCCTGATGTGGCGCGGCGAGATTGACCTCGTCATCGTGGGCAGCGACCGCACGCTGGGCCGCACTGGCGAGGTGGCGAACAAGATCGGCACTTACACCAAAGCGGTGCTGGCGAAGCGCCACGGCATCCCGTTCTACGTGGCGATTCCGCTCTCGACGATTGACTGGCAGATGAAGTCCGGGCGGGACATTCCCATCGAGGAACGCAGCGAGAGTGAAGTGCTCGGGGCGTGGGGCGTGGGGCTAAGGCAAAAGGCAAAAGGTGAAAGACAAAAGGGTGAGGAGCGCGCTTACATTCGCGTGGCGAATCCGGGGAGCGGGGCGAGAAATCCGGGCTTCGATGTCACGCCGCCGGAACTCATCACCGGCATCATCACGCCGGCGGGCATCTTCAAGCCCGGTGAGCTGTGGAAGCACCGCGCGCAGCTCGGCGGGCCGAGGTAGGACTGCGGATACCCTACGGTCTTGGCTCCGCGTCCGGCTGTGGTATGCTGCTCCCAGCATGACGACCCCGCCCCGCCTGCTCGGCATTCTCGCGCTTTCCGCCACGCTGTCCTCCACCTCGGCTTCCTCCGCCACCACGGCCACCTTCGCTGGCAATGGCACGAAGGGTTTCTCCGGCGACGGCGGCCCGGCCACAGCGGCGCAACTCGA
This sequence comes from Limisphaerales bacterium, assembly GCA_046090965.1. Taxonomy (GTDB): domain Bacteria; phylum Verrucomicrobiota; class Verrucomicrobiia; order Limisphaerales; family SXTU01; genus SXTU01. The sequence continues at coordinate 2,735 of JBJTAU010000279.1, forward strand.
CAATCCCTTTGGCGTGGTGCGCGGACCGGACGGCAACATCTGGTTTTGAGAATACGGCGGCCAGCGCGTGCGCAAGGTCACGGCAGACGGGAAGATTCACACCGTCGCGGGCAGCGGGCAGAAGGGCTACACCGGCGATGGCGGTCCCGCTCTCCAAGCCACTTTTAACCTCCCGCACGA
>JBJTAU010000280.1:0-6250 GCA_046090965.1 Limisphaerales bacterium
GGTTGCACCGGGAGTTCCCCCAGCGGCCCGTCGTGCTCGTGGCGGAGATTCTCAAGGCACTGGAGACGCTGCATCAGGACTTGCAGACGTGGCTGGGGACAGGTCGTGGGTCGAAGGTCGTGAGTCGAGGGCCGGACGCTCCACACACGACCCTCGACTCTCGACTTTGCTTTTTCCCCGCGTGGGAAATCCTCCCGCACGAGGACAAGCTCCCGCACGCGGATGTCATCAGCGAACGGCTGGAAACCTTGGTGGCGCTCAATCACCGCCCCATCTCCCATCACCCATCTCCCATTCCCTGCCTCATCACCACCAGCATCACCGCGTTGCTGCAACGCACCTTTCCGCCGGCGCAGCTCGCGGCGCGGACGCGCACGCTGCGGCGCGGCGAACGCCTGGACCCGCTCGACCTTGTCGAGTGGCTCGAGGACAACGGCTACGAGTCCGAAGTCCAGGTCTCGGCGAAGGGCGAGATCGCCTTGCGCGGCGGCATCGTGGACATCTTTCCGCTCACGAGTCCCTGGCCGGTGCGGCTGGAGTTCTTTGGCGATGAACTGGAATCCTTGCGCACCTTCGACCCGGTCACGCAGGTCTCCCGCGAAGGCGGCGAGCGGGAAGAAATCATCCTGCCCCCGGCCGGCGAGCTCGGCGTGCTGAAGCGGGAAGTCGAGCGCGGCAGCTTGGAAAGCGAGAAAGCGGGGAAGTGGGAAAGTGAGACGAGCACTCGGACCGCAAGCCCGCTTTCTCACCCGCTCACTTTCCCACCTGCTCCCTTCGCCACCCTCCTCGATTACTTGCCGGATGACGCGATCATCATCCTCAGCGACCCGGAAGCCATCGAGGCGCACGCGGAGCGTTACGGGGAGCAGTTGCCGGACAACAGCCCGTTCTTTGCGCGCTGGGAGGAGCTGCGCGGGGAACTTCTGCAGCGGAAGCTGTCCGTGGTGGCGTTGATGGACGAAGAACTGGGCGTGTCGGGCGACACCAGCCCCCTCCCCCCGGCCCTCGCCCCCGATGAGGGCGAGGGAGAAGGCAGCGCGCCGGCCCTTCCCACGCGCGCGGACTCCGCCGCGGCGGACTCCTCAGTAATTACAAATCACTTCTCCCCGCTCCTCGCCTCCCTCGAAGCCTTTCGGCCCATCTCCGACCGGATGCCGGAGCAGGAAATTGCCATCGCCCAGCGCCAAGCCTTCTTCCACCAGCTTTCCAGTTGGTTGCGGCAGGGCTTCCACGTTCAAGTGGTGTGCAACAACGACGGCGAGGCTCAACGCTTTCAAGAAGTATGGCAGGAAATGGGCTTGGGCGGGCCTGTCGGGTCCATGGGAGGGCAGTTCCCAAGGCTGAAGGAGAGCTTCCAATTTTCGGAAGTGTGCCACCATGAGCAGGAAGTGAGACACCATACAAAGGAAGTGCGCCATCATGGACAGGAACGGCACACTCATACGCAGGATGTCACACCTCATGGGAAGGAAACGCCTCCCCATGAGCTGGAACCGCCTCCTCATGCGTTGGAAGTGCCTCCCCATGCAAAGGAACCGGGGTCTCATGGACAGGAACCGCTCCCTCATGCAAAGGAACCGCCGCCTCATGGCCTCGAATCGCCTCCGCATACGGCGCAAGCGGCTTCCCCTGCGCCGGAACCGTCCGTCCCGGTGGTGGGTCTGGGCACCCTCGCGCGTGGCTTTCTGTGCGAGGCGGCCAAGTTCGTCGTCGTGACGGATGCGGAGGTCTTCGGGCGTTACAAGACGCAGCGGCCGCGCCGGATGAAGTCGCCGCACGCTCTCGCCGTGCGCTCGGCGCTGGACATCGACTTCACCGAGCTGCAAGAGGGCGATTACGTGGTGCATCTCCAGCACGGCATCGCGCGCTTTCGCGGGCTGAAGTTTCTGCCCACGGGCAAGCCCGAGCGCGAGCGGCATCACTTGGATGCGGAGGCGCTGAGACCACAGTCGAGGGTCGAGAGTCGAGGGTCGAGGGGTGAAACCACGTCGCCGCCGCGCACGGAGGAAGGCCTCGAGTGTCTCGTGCTGGAGTATGCGCCTTCCGATACGGACCGCGAGGCGCCGAAGCTTTACGTGCCGATCACCGAGGCGCATTTGGTGAGCAAATACGTGGGCGCGGGCAAGGTGCGTCCGCCGCTCAACCAGCTCGGGGGCAAGAAATGGGAGAAGGCGAAGCAACATGCCGAGCGCGCGGTGCGCGATCTCGCGGCGGACTTGCTCGCGCTCCAGGCCAAGCGCGCCACGCAGCCCGGCTACGCGTTCGGCGCGGACACGCCGTGGCAGCGCGAGTTCGAAGGTTCATTCTTGTTCGAGGAAACGCCGGACCAGTTGCGCGCGATTGAGGAAACGAAGCGCGACTTGGAAGTCGCCAAGCCCATGGACCGGCTCATCTGCGGCGACGTGGGCTTCGGCAAGACGGAGGTGGCGATCCGCGCCGCGTTCAAGGCCGTCATGGGCGGCAAGCAGGTCGCCGTGCTCGTGCCCACGACCGTCCTGGCGCAGCAGCATTACAACACCTTCCGCGAGCGCATGGCGGATTACCCCGTGCGCGTGGAGCTGCTCTCGCGCTACCGGACGAAGAAGGAGCAGTTGCGCGTGGTGGAGCAGCTCGCGGCCGGCGCGGTGGACATCGTGGTCGGCACGCACCGGCTCGTGCAGGCGGACGTGGGGTTCAAGGACCTTGGCCTCGTGGTGATTGATGAAGAGCAGCGCTTCGGCGTGATGCACAAGGAGAAGTTTAAGCTCATGCGCACGCACGTGGATGTGCTCACGCTCAGTGCGACGCCGATTCCGCGCACGTTGTATCTCGCGCTCACGGGCGCGCGGGACATGAGCACCATCGCGACGCCGCCGCAGGATCGCTTGCCGGTGGAGACGATCGTGGAGCATTACGACGAGCGCGTGATCCGCGACGCGATCCTCCGCGAGCTGGAGCGGGGCGGGCAGGTGTTCTTCCTGCACAATCGCGTGACGACGATCGAGGCGATGCGCACGCGGCTGGCGTCGCTCGTGCCGCGCGCGCGCATCGTGGTGGGCCACGGGCATATGAGCGGGGACGAGCTGGAGGACGTGATGACGCAGTTCGTGAACGGCGAGGCGGACGTGCTGCTGTCCACGACGATCATCGAGAGCGGCTTGGACATTCCGAACGCGAACACGTTGATCATCGACCGCGCGGACCGGTTTGGGTTGAGCCAGTTGTATCAGTTGCGCGGGCGCGTGGGCCGCTACAAGCACCAGGCGTTCGCGTATCTGCTGCTGCCGCGTCACGCGCGCCTGCTCACGGACGTGCGCAAGCGGATGAGCGCGATCAAGCAATACGCGCAGCTGGGCAGCGGGTTTAAGATTGCGATGCGGGACCTGGAGATACGGGGCGCGGGGAATCTCCTGGGCGCGCAGCAGAGCGGCCACATCACGGCGGTGGGCTTCGAGCTTTACTGCAATTTGCTCAAGCAAAGCGTGGCCACGCTCAAGGGCGAGCAGGTGAAGCCGAAGCGCGACGTGGCGCTGCGCTTGGACTTTTTGAAGCTGCATGCGGTGGAGGAAGAGGAGTCAGAAGTCAGAAGTCAGAAGTCAGGAGATGGGGCGGAGCGGCGGGGACGCGAAAGGCACGGGCAGCCGTCCATTTCGGTGCCGCGTGAGACGAATGTGTGGGTGCACGAATCGGATGCGGACGAAGATGCCTTCGACTCTCGACCCTCGACCCTCGACATTCCGACTGCTGGCGCCTTCTTGCCCGCCGCTTACGTGCCGGAGGCGGCGCAGCGGATCGAAGCGTATCGCAAGCTGGCGCAGGCGGAGGCGAAGGCGGACGTGGACGCGCTGCGGCGGGAGTTGCAGGATCGTTATGGCAAAATCCCGAAGCCCGTGGAGCTGCTGCTGCTGGCGAATGAGTTAAAACTGCTCGCCGGTGAACGCGGCGTGGACGGCGTGGAGACCAAGGGCGACAAATTGATGCTCCACCGGCGCGGGGATTTCATCCAGCTCGGCGGCAAGTTCCCGCGCCTGACGAAGACGGAACCGCTCGCGGTGCTCAAGGAGATCAAAAAGCTGCTGCTGGCGTTGTGAAATGACGGCCGGCATTCCCGGCCTTAGCCAACCGGCACCGGCGGGGGCACGCGGAAATGCTTGCGCACCACGTCGGAGTTAAGCCGGAGGATTTGCTCCAACTCGGCGACCGGGCTGCGCCGCAGCAGGCAGTTCATCTCGAAGACTTCGCGGCTCAACAACTCCAGCGCCGTGCGCGCAACGGGCAGAAGCGCCGGGTGCGCCAGTCGTTCGGCCAGCTCTCGGTGCGCCTCCAGCGCGAAGAGGCACGTCACCACGGCGCTGGGGCCGGTCCAGAAGCGGCCGTCGTCGCTGACCACGGTGAACTCGTGGAGCGTCAAGTGCGGCTCGATGCCCGGGAAGCGGCGGCCCACTTCCTCGGCCCGATGGGGCAAGAACCGCAGCGGCCCGATGGCCTCCTGCCGGGCCAGCCATTCTTGCTGCCGGACGCTGACGGGACAGGCGCTGTCGTAGAGGACATGGAGGATGTTCATGGCTGGGGGGCCAGGGCGGCGAACCGCCCCGGCGTTGAGCCTCAGAGGTTCACCGGCTTGAGCGTCCCGGCGGGCGGGACAGGCGGCGGGGCCTTGTGCAGCAAGGCGCCGGCGCATGCGGCTGAAGACGAGCAGGTTGAAGAAGTGCATGATGCCGAGCACCATCAGCACCATGCCGATCTTGGTGCTGAAGGTCTCGACAGCCTCGCGCGCGTTGGCGATTTCCACGCCGTATTTCAGCGCGAGCGTCACGTAGCCGATGTTCATCAGGTAAAAGCCCACCACGAGCAGGTGGTTGACCGAGTCCGCCAGCGGCTCGTTGCCGCCGAAGCTGTCCACGAGGAAGATCCGGCCGTTCTTGTGCAGGGTCTTGGCCACCCAGACGGTGAGCGCGACGCTGACGAGCAGGTAGAACGCGTAGGTGACGAGGATGAGGTTCATGGTCGGGAGGGGTTCGGGGGGTGTTCATAATGGGCCTTTCTCGTTGATAAGTCCGTAAATTCTGACGTTGCCGAAATACCGGTAATACAAAATCTGGCGCGTGGCAACTGAAATTTGTTCCGCCGGGGTGGCGGGCGAAGAAAATCACGCAGCCGCCACGGCTGGACAGGCCCCCAGATTTGGGGAATAAGTCCGCCCAACCAGCGTCATGAAAGCCAACCAGACCTCGGCGCCTAATCCCCTGCGCGATCGCAGAACGGGTTTCACCCTCATCGAACTCTTGGTCGTCATCGCCATCATCGCCATCTTGGCGGGGATGCTGTTGCCGGCCCTAGTCAAGGCGAAGGAAAAGGCGCAAATGACCAAGTGCACCAACAACCTCAAGCAACTCGGGCTGGTATGGACGTTTTACACCAGTGACAACGACGGCCGCTTTACCTACGTGAGCGAAGGCACGGCAACGAATCCCGACGGCAGCTACACGGCTTGGATCGCAGATCCTTGGATGCAGTTTTTCGCCACCACTGACGCCAACTACAACACCAACTACCTGTTGAACGGCCAGTTCGGCAAGTATCTCAAAGGTAACTACCAAGTTTACAAGTGTCCAGGCGACAAGACCAGAGACTCTGGCACTGGTGTCAACCGAATGCGCAGCGTCTCGATGAACACGCGGGTTGGATGTAACTCCGGCCACAGCACCGGCGGCCATGCTTGGCAATCTGGCGGGCAAGGCTTGCGCCATTTTGTCCGAGAAGGAGAGCTGGATTCGCCTTCCATCCGCATGGTGCTGATTGATGAGAACCCCAATAAAATCACCGTGGGCGGAAGTGACTTTCGGACGCTCAACGACGCGCTGTTCGGCCACGTGCAACAGCGCACTGGCAAGGAGCTGAACGATTTCCCGTCGGCCACCCACGGTCAGGCCGGGGGGCTTAACTTCGCCGACGGTCATTCCGAAAACCACAAGTGGACCAGCCGCGCAGTGACCGGCCTAAAAGTAGATGAAACCATCAGCGCAGGTGCCGATTACGACTACATCTCCCTCGTCACGACCGAGATTATCGGGATACCCTGACGCGCTGGATCAGACCCCCCCGCGGCAAAGTTACACCAATGAAATTTATCTACTGCTTGCTCTGTGCGGGAGTGCTGCTGGGGGTGGCCTGTCGCAAGAAGAGGGACGCTGTGGCGCCTGCCCCATCACTAGAAACTCCGGCCGCCCCCAGTCAATCTGCCCCCAAAACCGTCGCCGCCCCGCCTGTA
>JBJTAU010000281.1:0-11860 GCA_046090965.1 Limisphaerales bacterium
GGCTTCCTCGCCGACCGGCTCGAAGCGCCGCTCCTGCATCAAGTGCTCACGACGAAGGTGGAGGGCGAGGGCACCTGGATTTATCCCGGCAGCGGCCCGGACGCGAACTCCTGCCTCGTCGCGTGGTGGTATGGCGGCGACTTGCGCAGTCTCTCGCTCGTCAAGCTCACCGCGCCGGAGCATTGGCAGCGCGAGCTGGGCGAGGTGCTGACGAAGTCCGCGTGGGCCGGCGAACTCGAAGGCTGGCTCACCGGCGCGCCGCGCTTCCGCCTCGTGGCTGTGCCCGAGGACCAGGAGGTCTGGCTGCGCGTGCTGCGTGAGCTGTCCGAGGGACCGGTGGAGGTGACCAAGCCCTGCGAGCCGGCGGCGTTGGCGGAACTTTCCGCCCAGCGCGCGGCGCGTGGCGAAAGTCTGGCGAACCTGCTGCCCGCGGAGTTCACCACGCGTTATCGGCAGCAGTTCGTGGACAGCGTGTGGATGCGCGGGCTGGGTGCGCTCGTGGCGGTGTATCTGCTCGGCGTGGCGGTCTTCCTGGGCCTGCTCTGGCGTGCGGAGACGCAGCAGCATGATTTGGAAAGCCGCGTCGCCGGCCTGGCCGGTGCCTATACGAACGCGCTCGTGACCAAGGCGCGCATCCAGGTCTTGCAGGAGCAGATCGCGCTCAAATATGCCGCCCTCGAGAGCCTCAAAGCCGTCTCCGCCAAGCTGCCCGACGGGATGACGCTCTCGGACTTCGCCTTCCAGCGGGGCCGGAGCGTGTTCCTGCGCGGGGTCGCGCCGGCCGAGCAGATTTCCAAGATCACGGATTACAACGGCGCGCTGCAAAAGGTGGAGCTGGACGGCAAGCCGCTGTTCAGGTCCGTGAGCGCGCCGAGCATCAGCGGGAGCGGCGCAAACCCGCAGCAGATGGCGTGGTCGTTCACCTGCGAGCTACGGTCGCTCGACCCGGAATGAAAACGCTCTTCGACAAGCTGAACCTGGGCGCGATGGAGCGGCGCATCGTCGTGGGCGCGGCGCTGGTGCTCTTCGTCGTGCTCAACGCGATGTTCGTCTGGCCGCAGTTCAAGGACTGGAATCGCGTGCAGCTCGCCATCAAGAAGGCGCAGACGACGCTCGACGACTACCAGAAGGAAGCGGACCAACTCCCGAAGCTCCAGAAGAAGGAGGAGGAGCTCAAGGGCGAGGGCGGCGCGCAGCTCGCGTCCGCCGAGATGGCGCTGGCGCTGCTCAAGGTCGTCCAGCCCAAGGCCGCCGCCGCCGGCATCAACGTCATGCAGTGGGATCCGCGCAAGGTCACCGGCGCCAGCGCCAGCACCTACTTCGAGGAACAGACGCTGCGCATCAGCTTCCAAAACACCGGCGACGCCGAGCTGCTCAAGTTCATGGTGTCGCTGGGCGAGAACAATTCCACCATCCGCATCCGCGATCTCACCGTGAAGCCCGACCCCACCCAGATGAAACTGATGGGCGAGCTTACCATGGTGGCGAGCTACCAGAAGGCCGCGCCGCCCGCCAAGCCGTCGTCCCCCGCAACTCCCAAACGCCCATGAAAACCCACCTGACGGGCCTCCTCCTCACCGTCGTCGCCACCGCGTTGCTGGCGCAAGTGCCGCCGCCCGCCGCGCCGCCGGCCGCCGGCAAATCACCGGCCATCAAGGTCGAGCCGAAGCTCATCAACCCCCTGCCCGGTTCCGCCACGAGCACCGTGACGAACAACGCGATCGGTGCCCCCACGCGCCCGCCCAACACCACCGCGCCCGAGGCGCTGCCCGCGCTGCCGTTGCCGGCGGGCACGACCACTGCCACCCCGGCGGCGGTGAACACCAATCGTCCGCCCGTTCCCAACGTGAATGCCCTGCCCGGGGTTTCCACCGGGACGGGCGCCACCGGCACGAACGCGATAACCCGGCCCGCCCCCGGCGGCAAGGACGACGATGACGAGCGCTTCCTGCCGGACCAACTGCTGGACCAAGCCCTGACGCAGTTTCAGGCCGCGCCGTTGGATCAGGTGCTCGAAGTGTATTCGCGGCTGACGGGGCGGACGGTCTTGAAGCCCGCCACCCTGCCCGCCGCACAGATCACCTTGAAGGCGCAGTCCAAACTGACGGTGAAGGAAACCTTGCAGGCGCTGGACAGCGTGCTTTCGCTCAACGGCATCGCGGTGATCCCGACGGGCGAAAAATTCCTGATCGTGGTGCCGGTCGCCCAGCAAAACCAGGAAGGCGCGGCGTTCAACCAGATGGATTCGAAGGATCTGCCGGAAGCCGGCCAATACATCACCACGATCGTGCAGGTGAAGAACGCCAAGCCCAGCGAAGTCGCGCCCGCCCTGCAGCCGTTCCAGAAATCCGCGACCGCCGTCCAGCCCATCGACGCCACCAGCACGCTGATCCTGCGCGACAACGCCATCAACATTAAGCGCATGTTGGAGGTGCTTGAGAAGATTGACGTGGCGCTGCCCTCCGACGAGGAGTTCAAGGTCATCCCTGTCAACTACGCGCTCGCGGCGGACGTGGCACAGGTGCTGGGCAGCCTCACCGCGTCCGGGCCCAGCGGCGGCGCCTCGGCCACCGGGAGCCGCACCGGTTCAACTTCCGCACGTCGGACAGGCACCACGTCGCCCTTCGGCGGCGCCCCCGGCATCCCCGGCGTAGGCGGCGCGGGTGCAGCAACGCCCTTTGGCACGCAGCCCGGCATCAACCCCGCCACGCCAGGCGCGGCCCAGCCTGGCACCGCCCAGACCGCCTTCCAAACCCGGCTCAACCAGATTGTCAGCAACATCACCAGCGGTCGCGCCGTCAGCGCGCCGTTGCTGGGCGAGGCCAAGATCATCCCCTACGAACGGAGCAACTCGCTCCTGGTGCTGGCCAACAAGACCGAGTTGAAGATGCTGGAAAAGCTGCTCCAGCAAATTGACATCCCGCAGCAGCAGGTGCTCATCGAGGCGCTCATCTTCGAGACCGACCTCACGCACTCGCTGGACGTGAACTTCGGCACGGTGCAGGCGCAGAAAAAGTTCGGGGCCAACTTCCGCGGGGGCGGCGGCGTGAACTCGATCATCAACTTTTCCACCAACACCACCGCCCTCGGAGCGGGCGTGGTCGCGACCGGCGGCTTTGGCTACCTCGCGCAACTCGGCGCGAACTGGGCGGCGGCGGTGCAGTTGCTCGAGAGCGATTCCAAGACCGAGGTGCTCTCCCGCCCGCGCATCCAGACCTCGCACGCCGAGGCGGCCAACATCTTCTCCGGCGGCACCACGCCCTACGTCACCGGCAGCATCTCCGGCACCGGCTTCGGCACGCAGCAGCAGATCCAGCAGCTCCAGATCGGCATCAACATGTCCGTCCTGCCGCTCATCACCTCCGACGGTCTCGTGGTGCTCGACATCAACCAGACCATCGAAGGTGAAAACGGCACCGTGCAGATTGACGCCAACCTGAAGGTGCCCAAGACCGTGCGCCACACCGCGCAGGCCAAGGTCGCCGTGAAGGACGGCGAGACGATCATCCTCGGCGGCCTCATCCGCACCGCCAAGACCAAGAGCAAGTCCGGCGTGCCCGTGCTCAAGGACATTCCCGGCCTGGGCGCACTCTTCAGCTCCACGAGTGAAAGCCCCACCCGCAAGGAACTCATGGTCTTGCTTCGTCCCACCGTCTTGAAGACGCCGGAGCTGGCCTCCCTGCGCGCGCATGCCGAGCGCCAGAACTCCGCGACCATGCGCGGCGTCGAGCAGACCGTCCGCGAGCAGGAGATCTTGCAGAACAAGAAGCTGGAGCAGGAGGAGATCGAGGCCATGCGCCGCCTGATGAAGCAATATCCCAAGGGCCAGATTCCCGTGCCGGACAGCGTGTTGCCTGCCCCCGCCACGCCCGCCAAGCCCGCTCCCGAAACCAAGGGCAGCACGGACTTCCTCGACTTGCCCAAGACCGTCACGCCCTGAGCCGGAAGGATGCAACCGCCGGTGTGGGCAATCCGCTCGTGCTCTGGGACCGCGACTGACCGGGAGATTTCCCGGCTGCCAGACGGAAGGTTTCCCCGCATCCTCCCGGCATGATGTTCAACCGACTCTACCTGCGAGCCACTCTCACCGCGCTGTCGCTGGTGGGCTCGATGCCGGCGACCGCGCAGGAACTTCCGCCAGTCACCTTCAGCAAGGCCTTCGAGGGCGCGTCCCTCGGCAAGATAGAGAAGCTCGGCGACGCGGCGTTCCGCCTGCACGTCGAGGGCCAGCACGATGAACGCGGACGCAACCGGCAGACGACGTGGTTTTACTTCCGCATGGATCACACCGCGGGCCGCGAGTTGACGCTGACCTTCACGGACTGGGTGGGCGAATACAACGACCAGCCCGGGGCGTGCCCGATGGGGCCGACGCTCCGGCCGGTGTTCAGCTACGATGGCGAGACGTGGGAACACTTCCGTGATCTGGAGTGGGACGTGGAGAAGAAGGAATCCACGCTGAAGTTCAAACCCGCGCGCGACACGGTCTGGCTCGCGCACATCCCGCCGTATCCGCACGCGAAGTTGCTGAAGCTGCTCGGCGAACTGGAGCGCTCGCCGCACGCGCGCACCGAGGTCATCGGCCGGACCGTGCTGAGCCGCGACCTCCACCTCGTCACCGTCACGGACTTCGCGCGGCCGGACACGGGGAAGAAAGTGGTGTGGCTGCAAGCGCGCCAGCACGCGTGGGAGGCGGGGACTTCGCACGTGATGGAAGGCGCGCTGCGCTTCATCACCTCGGATGAACCGGCCGCACGGGCGTGGCGGGAGAAGGTGATTTTCAAGTTCACGCCGATGATGGACCCGGACGGCTGCGCGCTGGGCAAGGTGCGCTTCAACGCGCACGGCTGGGACGTGAACCGGCACTGGGACAAGGTGGACTTGCGCGATCCGCAGTGGCTGCGGCTCATGCCGGAGATCTGGTATGTGAAGAAGGCCATCCTCGCCGCGCACGCGGAGCGGCCCATTGACTTGATGGTGAACCTGCACAACACCGAGACTGCCGAGTATCTCGACACGATGGTGGACGACGAGGCGGGGCAGGCGAAGCTCCAGGCGCTCTACGTGAAGCTCGTCGCGGAGACCAGCTTCGATCCATCGCGCAAACTCGGCATCGTCCTCACGCCAGCAAACACGACGAACGTCTTGTGGAAGGAACGCCGCGTGCCGGTCGCGCTGATGGAACTACGCATCGGCCCTGGCGCGAAGCTCGGACGGCTGCCGACGGTGGCGGACCGGCTGGCTTTCGGCCGGCAACTCCTCACACAGATGGCGGAAACCGTCCTGACACCGCGTTGAGCGGGCCGGATTCGGAGCGGGGATAATTTCATTGTCGCACTGGCCATTTCCGTCTACGCACGCGCTGACAGCCGGGTAACGCCGCGCTGTGCCACCGCCTTTTCATAAAGATACTGATCGCGGACGACGACCCGATCATCCGTCAGGTGTTGATGAACCTCCTGTCAAAATGGGGTTACGGAGTCGTCCCTACGACCAATGGCGCGGAGGCTTGGGAGGTGCTCCAGCACGACACCGAGTTGCGCATCGGCCTCTTCGACTGGTTCATGCCGGAGATCAACGGCATGGAGCTGACGCGGCGCATTCGGGAAGCCAACATCGCCCCTTTCTATATCGTGCTCTGCACGGCGCGCGGCGGGAAGGACAGCTTGCTGGACGCGTTTGAGGCGGGCGTGGATGACTTCGTCAGCAAGCCCTTCGACAAGGAGGTCTTGCAGGCCCGGCTCAAGGTCGGTGCGCGTTCCGTCGAGCTCCAATCCTACCTCATTTCACGGATTTCCACGGCCGAGGGCGCGTTGCAAAACATCTCGCAACTCAAGAACTTCATCCCGCTGTGCAGCGTGTGCGGCCGCGCGAAGGACCTGCAAGACCAGTGGCACAAGATCGAACTGCCGTTCCCGACGGACACAGGGGAGACCGCCTTTCACACTTGCTGCCCCGAGAGCCGGAGAAGATCAGCAAGGTGAAGCGTTGACGGCGCGGGGCGGAGCCACCGCCCATAGCCAGCCGAAGAGGAAGAACGCCAGCCACGCCAAGGCCGGGATGTAAAGCGCGAACTCCACGAAGCTCTGCATCGCCCAGCCCAGCAGACCCAGCCAGACGGCGAACCACAGCCAGTCCTCGCGAGTCCGCTGGCGCAGCCGCAGCAGCGATGCCCAGATGAACCCGCCAAACGCGAGCAGACCGATCACGCCGGAGTCGGAAGCCTGCTGGAGGTAGTCATTGTGCGCGAGGCGCGCCATCTCGGCTGCGGGCGGCTTGGCCTGACGATAAACGGCGTAGAACGTTCCCGGCCCGCTGCCGAGGAGCGGCCGGTTGAGCGCTGTGTCCCACGCGACCTTCCAATAGGCGAAGCGCGCGTTCGCGCTCCGTGCCCCGCCGGCGAAATAGGACTCGTATTTCCAAGCGAATCCGGCGAGTCCGCCGACCGCCACCGCCGCGACCAACCCGAGTTTCAGCGCGCGCGGCAACGGCAGGTGCAACAGCACCACGCCACCCATCGCCAGCGCGATGAGCCAACCGGCCTTGGAGCCTGACCAATACAGGCACGCCAAGGCCATGTAAGCCACCAGCCCGACGATCACGCCGCGCGTGACGTTCTGGAGTCGGTCCGAGATGCGCCAGACCGTGAGCAGCGCGCCGGGCAGGAGCAGCAGCACGACGCCTGCGAGGGCGTTGGGATAGACGAGTGTGCCGAAGATGCGGTCCTTCGCGAGTTTGGGCAGAAGATCGGGGTTGGTCGTGTAGCCACCGTCGGACTTGCGGACGAGGAGCCGGCTCTCCTCCAACTGCCGGAGTTGTTCGTCGGGCACGTTCTTCCAGCCGGACTTCTCGTTCTCGTAGAAGAACTCGCGGCTGGCCGCCAGCCCGCCGTATTGCTGCCGGAAGCCCGCGCCCAGCACGATCAACAGGCCCGCCAGCAAACCCAGCCAGATGCGTGGCGCGCCCGGCAAATTACCCGCACTCAAGCCCAGGCCGAAGCAAACCACTGTTGCCACGAATTGCGGCAGGACCACTTTGGTCAACGCGGCGTCCACCGTCGTCGCTGCGGCTACGAACTGCCAGACCAGCCAGACAACCGGCAAGGCCAGAGCCCAGACCGGAACCTGGCCTGGCCGCCGCCAACTGCGCGCACCCAACGCCGTCACCAGCAGCAGCACGCCGTAGCCCCAGACAGCCGGCCAGGTCTCGAAGAGAATTTCGCCCGCGCCTTGCGGCGGTGGCGCAACGTGATCGAGCACGACCGGGTTGCCGAGCTTGAGGAGGACGAAGGCAAGAAAGCACCCCACCACCATAGGCCACCAGTGCGCCCGTGGGCTGGGCGCAGCGGCGGAAGGGATGGGATTGGCGGGCATCTCGACGAACGCTAGCAACCCTCGGCACCGCAATCCAGCCCCGGCGGCAGACCGCCTACTTCCGCAGCCGCGCCAGAAAGCCCAGGTCCGTCCCGGCGAGATCCTGCTGGCGTTGCGCGGCCAGCACCGCGCCATACACGCGCACGTCGCGCGCGAGCATTTCCAGCCGCTGGCGCAGCGCGTCGCTGGCCACCGCGCCGTCCCGCACGTCCTCCTTGTCCACGAACGAGACGCCGTAGGGCAGCGACCACGCGTAGCACTGCCGCGCGATGGTGCGGAGCTGGTCATGCACGGTCAGCCCCTTTTCATGCGAGGCCACGAGGCTGGCAAACAGCTTGCCGGCGAACTCCTTCCAGAAGTGATCGAGGAAATTCTTCAACGTGCTGCTCACGCTGCCGTGGTAGTCGGGTGTGCCGAGCAGGAGCACCTCCGCGCGTTCCACGCGCGCCTTCAGTTCGGCAAAGGCAGGCTGCGACCACGCCGTGTCCGGATTGAAGAGCGGCAGCGGCGTCTGCTCGAAGTCGAGCACGTCCACCGTGCAGCCGCCCGCCTGAAGCGCCGCCGCGGTGTGCCGAAGCACGACGCGCGTGACGGACTTTTGGTGGTGGCTTCCGACGACAATCAGGACGTGCGGCGTTGACATGGCGGAGAGCTGTAGCCGGAAGCGTCCCGGCCTGCAACCCGCAGGTGACGCCGGTCGTTTCGGTCTGCTTGAACGTTCCACGGAGGCCCGGCTGGAATTGGCCGGAATAGGGCTTGACCCTCCGTTGGCTTCCCTCTACTCACTGGCGCGTCGCCGAAGAAAACAAAGCGCGAAGCGGTGTCGAAAACGGCCTCGCACCGGCGAAAAACACAGTCCACAAGACTCATTATGTTGAACGGTAAATCGCGGTTCCTGGGGATCCTTCTCGTCACCTTCCTTGCCGCCCTGCCGGCGTTCGCCGGCGAGGCCGACATCAACCTGCCGGACCTGAGCAAGGTCTCGTTCCAGCTCTTCGGGAGCCCCGTGAGCGGCTACGCGCTGATGTATTTCGGCATCGTCGTGTGTGCGCTCGGGACGCTCTACGGCTGGCTGCAGTATCAGCAGACCAAGGCGCTGCAAGTCCACCAGTCCATGCACGAGATCTCGGACATCATCTGGCACACCTGCAAGGCCTACCTGTTCCAGCAGGGCAAGTTCCTCTCGATCCTCTGGGTGCTCATCGCGGCGTGCATCTTCTATTATTTCAAGGTGCTTCAGCACAAAGGCTTCACGGACGTGGTGGTGATCCTGCTCGCCTCGGTGCTCGGCATCTTGGGCAGCTACGGCGTGGCGTGGTTCGGCATCCGCATCAACACCGTGGCCAACTCCCGCGCCGCGTTCTCCGCGCTCAAGGGCAACGCGCTCAACACGCTGATGATCCCCCTCCAGTCCGGCATGAGCGTGGGCCTGCTGCTGGTGTGCGTGGAGCTCTTCTTCCTGATCTGCATCCTGTGCTTCCTGCCCAAGGAACTCGTCGGTCCCTGCTTCATCGGCTTCGCCATCGGCGAGTCGCTCGGCGCCTCGGCGCTGCGCATCTGCGGCGGCATCTTCACCAAGATCGCCGACATCGGTGCGGACCTGATGAAGATCGTCTTCAAGCTGCCGGAAGAGGACCCGAAGAACCCCGGCGTGATCACGGCCTGCACGGGCGACAACGCCGGCGACTCCGTCGGGCCGACGGCGGACGGCTTCGAAACCTACGGCGTGACGGGCGTGGCGCTCATCGCATTCCTCGCGCTGGCGCTGGGCACCACGGAGATTTGCGGCCAGCTCATCATCTGGATTTTTGCCATGCGCATTCTGATGGTCATCACCTCGCTCGTCTCTTATGAGGCCAACAAGGTCATGAGCAAGTCGCTCTTCGGCGCGAAGAAGGACTTCGACCTCGAAGCCCCGCTGACGAACCTCGTCTGGCTCACTTCGATCGTCTCCATCGTCGTCACCTTCGTCGCGAGCAATCTGCTGCTGGCCGGCTTCAAGGACGGCTCCGGCAACGCCATGCCGGACCTGTGGTGGGTGCTCTCGATCATCATCTCCTGCGGCACGATTGCCGGCGCGCTGATCCCCGAGTTCACCAAAATCTTCACCAGCCCGCACGCCAAGCACGTCAAGGAAGTCGTCACCGCGTCGGACCACGGCGGCGCGTCGCTGAACATCCTGTCCGGCCTCGTCGCGGGCAACTACTCGGCGTTCTGGACCGGCCTTTGCATCCTCACCCTGATGCTCATCAGCTACCTCACCGCGACCTACAGCGGCTCGCCGGTGCTAGCGTTGATGCCCAAAGAGTTCACCTTCGCCGCGCCCATCTTCGCGTTCGGCCTCGTGGCCTTCGGCTTCCTCGGCATGGGTCCGGTGACTATCGCCGTGGACAGCTTCGGCCCGGTGACGGACAACGCGCAGTCGGTCTATGAGTTGAGCCGCATCGAGTCGCGCGAGGGCATCGCCAAGGACATCGAGCAGAACTTCGGCTTCAAGCCCGATTTCGAGGACGCCAAGCTCCAGCTCGAAAAGGGCGACGGTGCGGGCAACACCTTCAAGGCCACCGCCAAGCCCGTGCTCATCGGCACGGCGGTCGTGGGCGCGACCACGATGGTCTTCGGCATCATCATGCTGCTGGAGAAGGAATTTGGCGGCGCGGTCGCGAAGCTCAGTCTCGTGCAGCCGGAAGTGATGCTCGGCCTGCTCATGGGCGGCTCGGTCATCTACTGGTTCACCGGCGCGAGCATGCAGGCCGTCGTGACCGGCGCGTATCGCGCGGTAGTTTACATCAAGGAGAACATCAAGCTCGACGCCGCCACTGCCAGTATCAACGACAGCAAGAAGGTCGTGGAGATCTGCACCATCTACGCGCAGAAGGGCATGGTGAACATCTTCATGGTGGTGTTCTGCTTCGCGCTCGCGCTGCCGTTCTTCAACGCCTACTTCTTCATCGGCTACCTCGTCGGCATCGCGTTCTTCGGCCTCTTCCAAGCCATCTTCATGGCCAACGGCGGCGGCGCGTGGGACAACGCCAAGAAGATCGTCGAGGTCGACATGCGGGCCAAGGGCACGCCCATCCATGCTGCCACCGTCGTGGGCGACACCGTGGGCGATCCGTTCAAGGACACGTCCAGCGTCTCGATGAACCCGGTGATCAAGTTCACCACGCTCTTCGGCCTGCTGGCGGTGGAGATCGCCGTGGAGATGAAGAAGGCGAACCCCGGCGGCTACGCGAACTACGTCATCGGCGGCGTCTTCTTCCTCGTGGCGCTCTGGTTCGTCTATCGCAGCTTCTACGGGATGCGTATCCCCGAGGCCTCGGCGAAGAGCTGAACCCCGATTCCGAATGCGAAAGCGGCGGCCACTGTGGCCGCCGCTTTCATTTTGAATGAGGTTCGCCGTCCGGCTAGAAACCGCCCTGACCGTTGTGGTTCCTGATGAAGAGCTTCTCCCGGCCGGTCAGGGGTCAGTTGGCGCTCGCCTGATTCACGCCGGCGATGTCACCGAGGTCTCCGAAATCGGCTGGCGCAGCGGCTCCGGGATTAAACGGTGGCATCTTCAGCCACAGCGCCCGTCCGTCGTCGGCCACGGCAGTCATCCCCCACTGATGTCGGACCATCCCCGAGTGAGTAAACCCGTTGGGACCGCTTCCCGTGGTGTTGTTCCAGCCGGTGCGGAAACCGTCGTAGCCACCTGAATTCGGGGAGAACGCTGTGTTGCTGGAATCCTTCTCGGTCAACACCATCATCTTCGATGGCTCCTGGATGACCGCCCCGCGCAGCGGATTGGGATCCGTGAACGCCGAGTCACGGAAGATGTGCCGGTTGCCTCGAAAGTGAACCGTGAAAGCCAAAGAACCGAAGCCGGGCGTTAAATCGGATGTGCAAAGGAGAGTCTTGGATGGGTTCGCGACCGTTCCCCCGCCGACGTAACGCATCATCTGCATCACCCAACTGTCCGCCGCCGACTGGGAAGCCGCATCGGTGATCTGGGTCACACTGAAGAAATACCGGTCATCAAAGTCGTCCTTGTAGAGATGCGTTGCCAAGCCTAGTTGCTTTTGATTACCCAAGCACTTGGCCGTGTTGGCTTTTCCCTTGGCCTTGCTCAAGGCCGGCAGGAGCATCCCCGCGAGGATCGCGATGATGGCGATGACGACGAGTAGTTCAATCAGGGTGAAACCGCCATTGGTGGAATGGCCTTGCCGCGAGTAGCACAGGGGCTGGTTCATGATGAGTGAGAAAAAAGTGCGCTTCCCACCGGGAAAGTCAACCGGAGAGATGGGATGTCGAGCAGGATTTCCCCGGGCTCAAGTGGGGTTCAACCGAGGCATCAACCGTCGGGGGAGGGGATTGACAAACCGAGGCGAAATCTTAATTGTCTGCGCCCTTGGTTGCCTCGGTAGCTCAGTTGGTAGAGCAGTTGACTCTTAATCTAGGAACGCGGTTTTCCCTCATTTTCCCTCTTTCGGACACCACGGGACAAC
>JBJTAU010000282.1:0-9927 GCA_046090965.1 Limisphaerales bacterium
GGATGGTCGGGTTGCCCACTTCGCGCACGGCCTCGACCGCGATGTCGCTCCAGTTGCGGCCCTTGTTTTGCGCCAAGTGGAAATGGCGGACGATGTTCTCGACCACGACGATGGCGTCGTCCACGAGGATGCCGATGGCGAGGTCGCCCACGTCGGCGCGCTTGTGCGTGATGACGCCGAAAGGCGCGAGGATTTTGGTGTAACCAAGCTGCGTCTCCGCTTCGGTCACGGCAGCGGCGGCCACGCGCTGGCGCGCCTGCACGGCGTCGAACTCCTGCTGCGTCACCGCCTTGTCCGCGATGAGTTTCTGGAAGCGCTGCAAGTCCTTCGCTGTCTGCTCGCGCAGGGCCGTAGCCTGGTCGAGCCGCGCCTGAATCTCGCGCGCCTCAAGCTGCACAAGGAGTTCGCCGGCCTTCACCGCCTGCCCCGGCGCGACGAGCATCCGTTCGATACCGCCGCTGACCTTGGCCGAGACGGCGGCGGCGAGCTTGGGTCGCACGGTGCCGACGATCTCCTCCACGGCCAAACGCCGCTGCGACTCGACCTTCAGCACGCGCACCGTGGCCGTCGGCAGTGGCGGTGCGGAAGGTGAGGTGGGCGTTTCGTGCTTCTTGCACGCCGTGAGCAGGGTGACGATGAGAAGTGGGAGCAGAAGTTTCATAACGTGGATTCCAGTTTCGGCCGCAGCTCATCCGGATGCCGGCGGCGCAAGTCCTTGTAGAGCGCGCGGCCTTGTTCGTCCTCTGCACCCGGCTCGAAGCCTTCGTCACGCAGCAACTCCTGCAATGACACGGCGTCTTCTACCCGGACGTGCGCGGGCAGCGTCTCCGCGCGGGCGAAAACCTCCGGCACGGTGTCGAACATCGCGATGCGCCGGCGCACTTCTTCCGGCAGTGCGAGGAACAGGTAGTAGTGCAGCCAAGTTCCGCGCCGGGTCAGGACGAAGCTGCAATGCCGCATCGCCGAGTCATCCGGGGCCGCGCCCTCCTGCACGACCATGAACGGCCCCCGGCCTTCCGTGTGCAGGAGCTTGCTGAGTTCCAGCAACTGGAAGTCTTGATAGTGGTTCGTGTAGGTGCGAGTGGCGAGCATGGGGTGCTGGCAGATTTGTCGTTGGCGAATGAATTATCAAGCCACCGGGCGCTGCGTCCCAGACTGCGGCTTGCCGTTCATCGCCCGCATTTTGGTCCGCCGCAATCGTCTCCTGGCTGGCCGCGCCCGACGCCAAGCCGACGCAGGATGTTGCAGGCCGGGCAGAAGCCGGTGAAGGCCGACTGGATGAGGTTCACGCCCACGAAGGCGGCAAGCCACAGCCAGTGGCGGTTGACGAGGTGCGCGAGCGCCAGGCTGAGGAGGACCATGGTGCCGGCGAGGATGCGGATGGCGTTTTCCATTTTCATGTTGCTTTTCGGTTCGGGCCGGCCCACTTTGCCGCCGGCACTACTACATGAGTATATGCTCATATAAGACTGTCAAGCCCCGTTACACCATGAAAGCGAACAAGCTCCCCCTCGAGGCCCTCGAACTCGTCGCCGCCCGCTTCCGCGTGCTGGGCGAGCCGAACCGCCTGCGGCTGATCTCCACGCTGGAAGCCGGCGAGAAGAACGTCACCGAGCTGGTGGCGGAGACGGAGCTGACGCAGGCCAACGTCTCGCGGCACTTGCAGACGCTCACCGAGGCTGGGCTGCTGGGCCGGCGCAAGGAGGGGCTGAACGTCTATTACTTCATCGCCGACGAGTCGCTATTCAAGCTGTGCGAGCTGGTGTGCAGCCGTCTGCAAAAGGAGCTGGCGGCCAAGGCGGCAGTGTTGAAGGGGTGAGCGTGCCGCCACCCGGAATCGGCAGGCTTTGCCCCGCGCGCTCTGTCTGGTAAGAAGGCTGCGAGCCGCCACGCGCCCAACCCTTCGCCTCCTCGCCCTTGTGTTTCCGTTGCTGGCTGTTCGCGTCTCGGCGGCGGACGCGGTGCCGCGCGTGACGCCGGTGCCGGACGACGTGCGCGCGGAGTTCAAGCTGGCGGCGCATTACCTGCAGATCACCAGCGCGGTCATCCGGTAGGTGCCCGAGGGGCAGCGGCTGGTTCAGGTTCACCCGCCCACGGCTGAGTATTTGCGGATGCCCCGGCTCCAGACCAGGCGGGCCAGCGCATAGGCCGCTCCGCACCAGAGCGCTTGCACCAGCAAGCCGAGCCAAAGGGCCTCGCCGCTCAGGCGGCCCAGCCAGATGCTCACGGGGAAGAACAGCAGATAGGGGAACGGCGTGTAATCCAGCGCCCCAGCGACGGCGGGCGGCAGGAGGTCCAGCGGGAAGAGGTGCCCTCCCGCGAGATACTCGAAAGCGAAGGCGATGAAGATCACCGTGGCCACTTCGAGCAGCCAGAAAGCGAGCAGCGCCAGCGTGAAACTGAGGAGGAACTGCATCAAGGCGGTGAGGGTGAGCGAAACAACGAAGCCAGCGGCCGTCATGGCGTCGGGCGGCAGCACGAAGTTGTCCCGCAACAACCAGATGAACGCGGCCGTCGGCCCCAGCGCGACGGCGGCATAGACCAACCGACCGGCGCCGAAGAGGCAGAGCCGGTAGGTGAGGTAGTCCATCGGCTTGAGGAGGAACTGGCTGATGTTGCCGTCCTTGATGTCGGCGGCGATCTGCCAGTCATCCTCCGTCACGCTGGTGAGCGCATCCACGATGGTGATGACGAGGTAGTAGGAAATCATCTGCGTCAACTCGTAGCTGGCGATCCGGCCGCCGGGCTTGCCTGCGTAGATGGTGCGCCAGACCGAGATGACGGCGATGAGCGGGATGAGGCTGAACGTGGCGCGGAAGAGAAAGTTCATCCGATACACCAGCGTGTTCTGGAGGCCGATGTTGAGGACGTGCCAGTATTTGCTCATTCCGCTTTGCGCTGAATCTTCAGTCAACTCTCAGTCTGGCTGCGGCAGCGGGCTGCGAACTGGTCTGCGACCGCAGGATGAAGATTGCGGCCAAGAGTAAGATTAAGAGCCGGCGTGCGGCGAGGTTCTTTGACACGCCGCGCCGAGTTGCTAGCCTTCCGCCCCGGCGTCCACTGCTGCCCATGGCCAGACTCACCATCCTGACCGGCGCGCGCCGGGGCCAGCGCTTCGAGCTGCCACCGGGCATTGTCACCATTGGCCGGCAGCCCGGGAACACGCTAGCCCTCTCGGAGGAGTCCGTCGCCAACCAGCACCTCCTGCTCTCGGTGGATTCCGAGGGTTGCCGCATCAAGGACCGCAGCGGCGGCGGCACGGCAGTCAACGGCAGCCACGTCACCACCGCGTCCCGGAAGGAGGGTGACGTTCTCAAGCTCGGCGAGGTGGAACTGCGCTTCGAGGTGGGCGCGCCGGCTCCGCGCCCCCTGCCGGGCCAGCCACCCAAGCCCACGCCCGGCGGCCTGGCGGCAAAGGTTCGGCGCGAAGGGCCGCGTTTCGAGGACGTGCTGCGCGAGCAGAAGGAGCAGAAGAAGATCAAGGTGTTCGACATCGAGTTGGGGCCGATTCTCCTGTGGGGTGGTTTGGTCGCACTGCTGGCCGCCGGTGTCTGGGCGATCTTGCATCCCAAGCCGCCACCGGACAAAAAGGCGCGCAAGGGCAAGGGCGGGAGGGTGTCGGGTCTGGTCGTGGCCGGAGGCACGGCCACCGGCGCGACGACCAACGCCGTGGGCGAGCCCACCGGCCCGCCCGCACCCGTGGGCTTTGCCGTCGCCGCCGAACCGCCGCCGCTGCCGTATGAGCTGCCGGTGGGCGCGGCCAAGGCCAGCACGTCCGCGGCCCGAGTTTACTTCACCTCGCAGAGCAGTGCGCAGGCGGCGGTGGACGCAGCGCAGGAGGGTGATGCCGTCGTCTTCGACGCGCCCGGGGCCGGCAACATCGTGGTGCGCAAGCCGCTCAAGGACGTGCAATTCATCGGCGGCAGCGCGGCGTGGGAATTGCGGGCGGACCTGGCCGACTGCCAGTTCTTCTGGCACACGCCGGTGCGGATGATCCAAGGCTCGGCAAAGATGGAGCGGTGCGCCTTCTACCAATCGCACGGCCCGGCCACGCGCCTGACCCACGCGGACGCCGTGTCGTTCTACTACGCCGGCGGCACGGTGCTGGCGGGGGATTTCAAGACGCCCCAGACGGAGCCGCAGCTCTGGCTGCGCGGGTTCGTGCGTGGCGTGACCGTCCACAAACCCATCATCGCCCCACCTGAGGGCGAGCGCCGCTGGGACATGAACTGGCCGCCGTTCCTCCGCGTGCAGCCGGACGATCTCGAAGCGCACGGCCACAACACCTACATCCTCAGCCCGTTGGTGCGCGGGCAGACAGCGTGGACGCCCTTTCACGTCGTGCGCGCCACGGGGCTGACCTTCGCGCACGCCGCGTCGGAGGGTGGCACCTGGGCGGACCCGATTCTGGAAATGGACTACGGCATTGATTGCGCCGTGGTCTGCACCGCGTTGGCCGGGCGCGGCGAGGCGGCCAATGCCGGCTATTCCCGCCAGCCGGACCGGCTCAAGTATTTCGACCACGAGGAATGGGGTCACAACCACGCCAACGCCCCGTATCGCGGCGCGGCCATCTACCTCGGTGGCCAGCGCAACCGCATCATCGGCCACGGCGACTTCAAACCCTGGACCGTGGGCCGCCGCGCAGCCTTGCCGGGTCTGCACTACGCCGACGGCATCGTGGCGCGCGACCCGTTCCTCCAAGAGTGGTCGGCGAAGGTGGGCGGCTTGAATGCGAACTTCGCCGAGCCGAAGAACGTCTTCCGCGTGCAATTCCGCGTCGGGGTGCCCGTTTACAACTCCACCACGGCGGAGCCCCGGCTGCGCTATCCCGTGCTCGGCGCGAACCTCGCCCGCCCGGTCTTCGTTGCCCTCGGCGACCTGCGCGCCCCGCCGCCCACGCTGCTGGGCAAGCGCTTCAACGACTATTCCGGCCGGCCTCCGGCCGCCATCGAGCGGGCCCTGGGCGCAGGCGAACACATCTTCCTCGGGGTGGGCGAATACGAGTTGACCCGCCCCATCACCAACGGCCTCGTCTTCGGCGCGGGCATGGAAAAAACCGTCCTGAGCTGGCCCAAGGGCGTGGACTGCTCCCAGCGGGACTGCAAGGGACTCGTGAACCTCACCGTGCGCGGCGGCCGCTACGGGCACAACTCGCAGGCCGGCGAGGGCGGCACGACGAACTCCGCCACCGCGTTCTTCCTGCGCGTGCGCTTCGACAGCCAGAGCCACGCCGCCATCACCGTCCACGCCACGGCGGACCAGTCGTATCAGGACTGCGAGTTCATCAACGGCAAAGTCGGCTTCACGCACGGGCACGATCGCGCGCGCGGCGTGTATCTGGGTGATCGCGGCGTGGCCGGCGGCTCGCCCGTCACGCGCCTCAACCTCGCCAACTGCACCTTCCGCAACCTCACCGAGCGCGCCATTGACCTGCGCCCCGGCCAGGCGCAAACCGGCGTCATTGGGATTCACAACTGCCTGTTCGAGGACATCGCCGACTCCGCCATCCGCCTGCTCGGTGGCGAGGCGCAGTTGGTGCAAAACTGCGTCTTCCGCCGCGTGGGCAAGGAGTCCTCCGCCAACCCGGTCGTGGACGCGCAAGGCCACGGCGCGGTGGTCGTGAGCCATCTGGACATCGACAACAAGGACTTCCCCGGCAGCCCCGTGGGCATCCTCGTCGGCGGACTCGCCAACGTCTCGCACTGCAAGCTGCGCGGCCCGGCCAAGTCCGTCGTCGCCCGCGCCGCGATGGTGGTGGACCATGTGGACGGGCCGGACGGAAACTACGAGCTGCCCTACGGCAGCATGGTCACCACCTCGAGCTTCAAGAACGCGGACGCGAAGAAGGGCGCGATGTTCGCGAAGGAATCCGGCCAGCCCGAAAGCATCTCGCTCCAGTCAGGCACGCAGCCGTTGGACATCACGCCGCCGCCCCTGGTGGAGGGCGTGACGGTCGTGGTGCTGACCGAGGGCCACCGCGTCTCCTGGAAGCCCGTGACGGACAAGGAGTCCGGCCTCGTCGGCTATCTGGTCTACGCGCGGGAACAGGAGATTTACCGCACGCCGCTCGCCTATGACCCCGGCGACAGCTCGGGCACGCCGCTGATGACGCGGGTCATTCCCACATCGTTTCTGGACACCAACCGCACCGCGCCGGCCTACCTCGTCAAAGCCATCAACGGGGCGAACCTCATGTCCGGCGGCGGCCAGGCCCCGCTGGAGCGCTGGGGGCCGATGCGCGCGCGCTTCCTCGACCGCACCACCAACGAGGTCGTCGTGACGGAGGTGACCTTCCGCAACCGTTCGCCCGGCCTGGTGGACATCCGCAACCGCAAGTTCACCGCCGCCGAACTGCGCCGCCTGGGCGTTCCGGACGAGTGCCGCATCGAGTCGCGCCCGCCCGCGGAGGAAAAACCTGAACCCAGACCATAGCCAAGGATCCAGTCGGCTTGGGGAAGGCACTGCACCAGCGGCCGCGCTGGCCGGCTTTCATGCTCGCGCCGGTTTCAACCCCGGTAAAACTTCCGCACTTGCTCGATGGCGTAGCTCACTTCGTCCTCGGTGAGATACGAGTGGCCGGGCAGCGTGATGCACACGCGGCTGTGGTTTTCCGCGTCGGGGAAATCGCCCAGCTGGTAGCCGAGATAGGCGGACGCAGGCTGGAGGTGCATCGGGATGGGATAGTGAATCTTCGCCTGCACGCCGTTCTTCACGAGGTGCGCGAGCAGTTCGTCGCGGCGCTGCACGTGGAGCGAGTAGAGGTGATAGACGTGGCGCACGCCGGGGCGGCGCACGGGAATCTTGATGAACTCACCGAGGTCGGCGAACGCGGCGTCGTAACGTGCGGCGTTGGCGATGCGCTTGCGGGTGATTTCCGGCGTCGTGGGAATGAGGCGGTTGCCGATGACGGCCTGGATGGTGGCGAGGCGGCAGTTGACGCCGTAGAACTCGACCTCGTCACGGTTGCGCAGGCCGTGGTTGCGATACTTGCGGAGCTTGTCTGCGAGCGCGTGGTCGTGCGTGACGATGACGCCGCCGTCGGACCAGACGTTGAGGTTCTTGAGCGGGTGCAGGCTGAACGCCGCCGTCGCGCCCCACGAGCCGACGAGCTTGCCGTCAATCGAGCCCATGATGGACTGGCAGGCGTCCTCGACGACGTGCAAGCCGCGCGCCTTCGCAATGGCCATGATGGCCGGCATGTCGGCGACGTTGCCGGTGTAGTGGACAGGGAGGATGGCCTTGGTGCGCGGAGTCAACGCAGCTTCGATCTTCGTCACGTCGATCACGTAGCCGTCCGTGCTGTCCACGAAGACGGGCCGCGCGCCGGTCTGCACGATGGCGCCGACGGTGGCGACGAAGGTGTTCGGCGTGGTGATGACTTCGTCGCCGGGGCCGATACCGAGGCATTTCAGCGAGAGCGCGATGGCATCCGTGCCCGTGCCGACGCCGATGGCGTGCGGGGCTTCCATGAGTTTGGCGAAGCTGGCCTCGAACTGCTCCAGCGGCTCGCCGAGCGTGAAGTCGCCGGTCGGCACGAACGCGCGGAGATCGGCGAGGTAGTCTTCGAGATTGGCGAATTGGCGGTCGAGGTAGGAGAAAGGGACTTTCACAGGTCAGGGAGGATTAGGATTAAGATTAAGAGCAGGAGTCGCCCGTCGCTCCGTGCTCGTAATCTTAATCATAATCTTGCGCTTAATTCGCGGCAGAAACCTACGCCCTAAAAAACTCGCGGACGCCACCAGCCACGGTTTCCAGCTCCGCCTCCGTCAGTTCAGGATAAACCGGCAGGCTGAGGATGCGCTTGGCCTGGGCTTCCGCGACGGGGAAATCACCCAGCTTGCAGCCGAGTTCCTTCGCGCAGTCTTGGAGATGAATGGGGTTCGGGTAGTGCACTTGTGTGCCGACGCCACGGGCGAGGAGAAAGTCGCGCAGTTCCTCGCGGCGATCCACTTGCACGACGAACGTGTGATAAACGCTGCGCAGGTGCGGTGGGTCATCGGGCAACTCCACTCCGGGGACGCCCGCGAGCCGTGCGCGGTAGAAGGCGGCGTTCGCGCGGCGCTTCTCCGTCCACGCTTCGAGGTGGCGGAGCTTCACGAGGAGCATCGCCGCTTGGAGCGTGTCGAGACGCGAGTTGCTGCTCCACTCGACGCAGTTCTCGCGGGTCTTCAGGCCGAGATTGCGGAGGATTTGGATTTTGCCGGCAAGTTCCGCGCTGCGAGTCGTGGCCACGCCACCGTCGCCGCAGGCGTTGAGTGTCTTGAGCGGGTGGAGGCTGAAGGCGTTCACGTCGCCGAAGGAGCCGACGGGCTGACCGCGGTAGTGGGCGGCGACGGCTTGCGCGGCGTCTTCGATGACGAAGAGTTGGTGTTTCCGCGCGAGAGTCATGATGGCGTCCATGTCCGCCGGGCGGCCGGTGAGGTGGACGGGGACGATGGCGCGAGTGCGGGGCGTGATGGCGGCGGCGGCGGCGGCGGGGTCGAGGTTGTAGTCGGGGCCAACGTCGGCGAGCACGGGCTTTGCGCCGACAAGCGCGACACAGCTGGCGCTGGCGACGAAGGAATTCGCGGCGGTGATGACTTCGTCGCCGGGGCCGATGCCGAGGGCGCGGAGGGCGAGCACCATCGCGTCGGTGCCGGAGTTCACACCGACCGCGTATGGGACCCGCACGAGTTTCGAGAACTCGCACTCGAACTCCCCTACTTGGGGGCCGAGGATGAACGCGCCTTGGTCGAGCACCTGTTCGACCGCCGCAAGCAAGTCCCGCTTGAGCGGCGCGTGCTGCCGCGCGATGTCTACGTAGGGAATCTTGGGGCGATCCTTTTTCACGCCTCGCTCAACTGATCTTCAGCTCCTGCATCCGCTTGATGTTGGAGTAGAGCGTGTTCTTGAACGGGTCGGGGATCTTCCCGGCGCGGTAGGCAGTGACGATGCTTTGGATCGCATCTTCGATGCCGTATTGCACCTCGAAGCCGAGCACGCGCTTCACCTTGTCGGAGTTGACGTGGTAGCTGCGGTTGTCGTCGCTGGGCGTGTATTCCAGCTCGATGGTCTGGTCGCCGATCGTGTCGCGCACGAGGAAGGCGATCTTCTCGATGGCGAGGTTTTGGAAGCCGACGTTGAACGCCTCGCGGTCTACCTTCGCGGCGGGCGCGGCGAGGAAGGCGAAGTAGGCGCGGACCATGTCCTTGATGTTCAGGTTCGGGCGGAGCTGCTTGCCGCCGAAGATGCGGATCTTGTGGTTCACCAGCGCGTGGATGGTGAGGATGTTCACGGAGAGATCGAGGCGCAGGCGCGGCGCGTAGCCGCAGACGGTCGCGGGCCGCACGATCACGCGGTCCATGCCGCGCACGTCGGTGCGGGCGAGGAGGTCGCGCTCGCAATCGAGCTTGAAGCGGGAGTAATCCGTGAGCGGCAGGGGCGCGGCGTCTTCGCGCACGTCGGGCTCCTCCTTCACGCCGTAGATGCTGGAGGAACTGGCGTAGATGAAGCGCTTCACGCCCGCGTTGACCGCGCCGTCCACGAGGCCGCCGAAGCAGTCGTAGTTGATGGATTTGCCGAGGTTCGGGTTCAGCTCAAAGCTCGGGTCGTTTGAGATGCAGGCTAGATGGATGAAAGCGTCCACACCCTTAATGGCTTCGCCGACGCGCTTCGAGTCGCGCAGGTCGAGCTCGACGAGTTCCAGCTCGGGGCGGCTGGCGTATTCGCCGAAGACCGCTTTGCCATACCAGAAGGAGTCGAGGACGCGGACGCGGACGCCGGCGTCAAGCAGCGCGGGCACCAGCGCGCTGCCGACGTAGCCGCCGCCGCCGGTGACGAGAAGCTGGCGGTAGCCGTTGGGATTGGGATGACTCATTTGGAAAACGGGATGCGTGGTGCGTGGTGCGTGAGGAAGAGGGGGCACGGGCGGACTTTTTCACGCAC
>JBJTAU010000283.1:0-8240 GCA_046090965.1 Limisphaerales bacterium
GGCAGGCGTGCTCTTTCCCGTCAGCTACCGGGCCAACGAGCACATCTTCCGCAATGTCGGGCAGACCGGGTTTCCCACCCCGCTGCGTGCGCAGCAAATCCAGTCGGCTTCCTCGATCCTGCTGATGATCGAGAAGAACAAAAACAACATGCAGTATCACTACGGTTACACTGACTTGGACAGCAACCGACAAGGCTGGAATGCCCTCACCTCAACTCTCACCGGCATGATTCGCCACAACAACGGCTCTGCCACCACGGCGGCGGATGGCCACTCCGAGTATCTGAAGTTGCCCCCACGCAGCCTCGGTGCGGTGACACCAACGGACATGAACGAAGTGGGCGATGTGCGGGGTGCCACTACGGCGGGCACCGGCACGGCCAACCGCTTCCTTTCGCCCCGCGGCAAACTCTGGTTCCGCGAGCAAGCCACCGCTGCCGGCTTCTAAGCGTCTCCTCTGGCAAAGACGTTGCCCGCCCGGCCCGGCTCCCCTACGCTCGGCTAACTTACTGCCATGTTCATCCTCGACGCCCATCTCGATCTCGCCATGAACGCGTTGGAGTGGAACCGCGATCTCACGTGGTCCCTCGAACGCATCCGCCGCCGCGAACTCTCGATGACCGACAAACGCGACCGCGTGAACAATACGCTCTGCTTCCCGGAGTTGCGCCGCGCGGAGGTCGGCATCTGCGTCGCCACCCAGATCGCTCGCTATTCGCCTTACTTCCATCGGCTTCCCGGCTGGGCCTCGCCGCACCAGGCGTGGGCGCAGACGCAGGGCCAGCTCGCTTGGTATCGTGCGATGGAGGAGGAAGGCGAACTGGTGCAAATCCGCAACCGCGCCCAGCTCGAAGCGCACTTCAAGTTCTGGCAAAAGCTTCCGCCGCCCGACGCGAAGGCCTACATCGTCGAATCCCGTCGGCAGCCGGCCAAGCCGCCGATTGGTTACATCCTCAGCCTTGAAGGCGCGGACTCGCTCATCACATTGAAGCACCTCGAGCGCAGCTACGCCGATGGCCTTCGCGCCCTCGGTCCCGCGCACTACGGCCCCGGCGTCTATGCCCACGGCACGGACGCGCTGGATCCCCTGCCCGCGCGCGGCAAGGAGTTGCTCAAGGAGATGGACCGGCTCGGCATGATCCTCGACAGCACGCATCTCAACGACGCGTGCTTCTGGGAGGCGCTGGACATTTTCCAAGGCCCCGTTTGGGCCAGCCACCAGAACTGCCGCGTGCTCGCCCCGTGGAACCGCCAGTTCGCCGACGACATGATCAAGGCCGTGGTCGAGCGCGGCGGCGTGCTCGGCATGGCCTTCGACGCGATCATGATGGTCCCCAACTGGATTCACATGCGCAGCAAGCCGGCGGACTTCAACCTCAAGATCGAGCGCATCTGCGAGCATATTGACCACATCTGCCAACTCGCCGGCAGCGCCAAGCACGTCGGCATCGGCACGGACCTCGACGGCGGCTACGGCAACGAGCAGACGCCGATGGACCTGAATTCGATCTACGACCTCCAGACGATTCCCGGCCTGCTGAAAAAACGCGGTTACAAGAAGGCGGACATCGAAGGCATCATGTCGGGCAACTTCATGAACTTCCTGCGGAAGCATTTGCCCGCGTGATGGCTTGCCACCGTGGCAATGCCGGGCGGGCGCGCAGCGTCCAACGCGCCATGCTTCAATTCCGCCTCGCGCTCGCGGCGCTGCTCGCCGGCTCCCTGCCGCTCCCGGCCGCTTCCATCGCCGACCAGCTCGCCGCCGCTAAATGGACGCATTACGCCAAGGCACCCGGATATTCCGAAGGCCCGACTTGGCAGAACGGTGAAGTCTATTTCTGCTCCGGCGCGCTGTTGAAGGTGACTGCCACCGGCAAGGTTTTCCCGTGGCTCGACCTCAGCCCCGCCGGGACCTTCCTCCGCCGCGACGGCCAAATCCTCATCGTGGACAACCGGCACAAGGCCGTGCTCGCCCTCGCTACCAACGGCGTCGTCTCTGTGCTCGCCGATTCGTTCGAGGGCAAGCCCCTGCGCGGCCTCACCGACGTGACCGTGGACGCGCGCGGCAACATCTACTGGACCGACCCCGAAGGCTCCTCGCTCGCCAAGCCAGTCGGCGACATCTACCGGCTCAGCGTCGCAGGCAAGGTCACGCGCGTCGCGAGCGGCTTCGCGTTTCCCAACGGTCTCGACGTGGATCCAGCGAGCAAGTTCCTCTACCTCATCGAATCGCAGTCCAAGAAAATTCTTCGCCTCGCGCTGCCCGCAAGTGACGACGCGTCGCTCGGCGTGCCGGAACTATTTTACGACCTCGGCGGCAGCGGTGGCGACGGCTGCGTGTTCGACGCAGAGGGAAATTTCTGGGTCGCGGACTTTCATCGGCCCGAAACGAAGCAGGGCCGCATCACCGTGCTCAGTCCGGATGCGAAAGTTCTCGGCCAGCTCGACGTGCCCGCACAGGTGGTGAGCAACATCACCTTCGGCGGCGCGAACCACGACGACATCTTCTGCACTACCGGCACGCCCGATGGCGTCTTCCACGCGAAGATCGGCGTGAAGGGCTTCGCCGGCCATCCGGGCGCGGAGCTGAAGCCGTTGCGCACGCTCGCCACGCAGCTTCACGAGGGAGCGCACCCGCTGCACGCGCGGCGCTTCGGCGTGCCCGGCAACATCGGCATCTCGCGCGGCTGGTATATCTGGCGGAAGTTCGACGCCACCACGTGGACCGGCGAGTTCGAGCACGAGGGCAACGGCGAGATGTTCACCGCGAAGATTCTCCCGTGGGCCACCACCTACCGTCACCTGACCTACGGCGCGCACGTGGATGAGCCGTTGCCCGGCGAGCGCGTGAACTGTTTCTTCAACCCGGATGGCGACAAGAAGCGGGGCTGGCTCGTGCATTACCAGGACGAGCTGTGCCAGATGAAAGGCCACGGCCATGCGTGGGTAATTCAAAGCGTAAAGCCCGGCGGCCGCGAGTTCAGCGCGCAGGTGTTCGCGGGCGAAAAACCGTTTGAGGAGAAGTCACGCGACTTCACGCTGGCCGCCGACGCGAAGTTTTTCCGGAACGGCCAACGCACCGATTCCCCCGCGCTCAAAGCCGGCGACCGCCTCTACTTCACCTGGACGAAGGAAGCCGACCGCCGCGTCGTGCGGCTTATCGCCGACGACGCCAGCCTCGACGCGGTGAAGAAAATCGAGACTGACGCCGTGGCCGCGCGGGTTGCTCGCGAGGGCCTGACCGGCCAGGTCGAGGCCGTAAATGGCGACACCGTCCACTTCCTCATCCACAGCTCGTATTGGTTTCAGGGCAACCTGCTCAAGCCCGGCCAGCCCGTGCAACTCCGTGCCACCGACGCGCAGTTTAATCCCACCGGCGATTCCATCGAAGCCGAACTCCTCACGCGCAAAAACCTCGGCACCTACGGTTCCGGAGTGAACGAGACAACGCTGAAGCTGAAGAACCCCACCGACGCCAAAAAGCTCTCCGCTTGGATGAAAAGCCAAGTTGCCCGCCTCATCGCGAAGGAGGTCAGCACCTCGGGCACCCCCCGAAGAGACTCCGGGAACCGCCGGAGTCAAAAGATTTCAAATCGATTACGCGAGAACTTCCTTCACCACATGGCCATGCACGTCGGTGAGGCGGTAGTCGCGGCCATCGAAGCGGTAGGTGAGCTTCTCGTGGTCCAAGCCAAGCTGGTGGAGGATGGTCGCGTGCAGGTCGTGCATGTGGACCTTGTTCTCCACGGCAAGGTGGCCGAACTCATCCGTCGCACCGTAGCTCGTGCCGGGCTTGAAGCCGCCGCCCGCGAGCCAGACGGTGAAGCCACCGGCGTTGTGGTCGCGGCGCGTGCCGTTCTTCTCCGCGTAGGGCGTGCGGCCAAACTCGCCGCCCCACCAGACGATCGTGTCGTCGAGCAGGCCGCGGGCTTTGAGATCTTGCAAGAGGCCGGCAATGGGTTTGTCCACGGCGAGCGCGTGGTCCTTGTGCTTGGGCATGTTGGAATGCTGGTCCCAAGCGGGGTTCGCGGTGTTGTCGCCGTAAGTGACTTGGATGTAGCGCACGCCGGACTCGACGAGGCGGCGGGCCATGAGGCATTGGCGGCCGAAGTTGTCGGTCTTGCCTTCGCCGATGCCGTAGAGCTGCTTCGTGGCGTCGGTTTCCTTGCTGAGATCGAGCGTGTCGGGCGCGTTGTTCTGCATGCGCCAGGCAAGTTCGTAGCTGGCGAGGACGGCCTCAAGTTCAGCATCGCCGGGAGATTGCTTGAGCTGCTCCGCGTTGAGTTCCTGAAGGAAGTCGAAGTGACGGCGCTGCTCAGCGAGCGAGAGTTTCGGGTTCGAGAGGTTGCGGATGGTGGACTCGATGATGGGCGTGCCGGCCTTGCCGACGGCGGTGCCCTGGAAGACGGGCGGGAGGAAGGCGTTCCCGTAATTGCGCGGGCCGCCGTTGCCGGCACTCGGGCTGAGGCTGACGAAGGCGGGCAAATTTTCGTTCTCCGCGCCGAGGCCGTAGCTGACCCACGAGCCCATGCTCGGACGGATGAATTGCGTCGCGCCGCAGTGGAGGAAGAGCGTAGCGGGGCCGTGCGCGATGCCCTCGGTGTGCATCGAGTGGATGAACGTCAGGTCGTCCATGTGGCGGCACATCTCAGGGAACAGCTCGCTGCCCCAGTGGCCGGTCTGGCCGTGCTGCGCCTGCTTCCACAGCGACTTCATCACGCGCTGCGTGGACTCCTCGCGCTTGCCGGAGTTGGCGATTTTGCGGGCGTCGTTGAAGCCCATGAGCTGGCCGTCCTTTTCGTCGAGCAACGGCTTGTGGTCGAAGGAGTCCACGTGGCTCACGCCGCCCTGCATGAAGAGGAAGATGACGCTCTTAGCGCGCGGGGTGTGATGCGGCTGGCGCGGCGCGAGCGGATGCGCGGCGGCCTGCGCGCGCTGCGCAGTCATGCCCGCGAAGGCGAGCGAGCCGAAGCCGCAGGCCAGCGATTGCAGCGCGTGGCGGCGGGTGAAGAGCGGAACGTTCATTTCAATGTAACTTCGACGGAGCTTACCAGCGGTGAAGTTCAGTTCAAGTAACGGAAATCCACCGAGGCGAAGAGCGCTTGGCAGAAGTGCGCCCAGGCGTCGGCGCGCTTCGCGGAGTCGTTCGCGGCGGACTCGGCGGGGAGATACTTCAGCGCGAGCGTCACTTCGCCGTCGGTCGGCGCGCGGCCGAGGATGAGGCGGTAGGCGCGCGCGACGCGCGTGCGGTCGTCGTCGAGTTTTTCGGCCAAGAGTTTCTTCGCGGCGGCTTGCGACTGCTCGATGACCCACGGGTGATTCATCATGAACAGCGCCTGCGGGGCGACGGTGCTGTCGCTGCGCCGGCCGACGACGAGGCTGGGGTCGGCGAAGTCGAAGGCTTCGAACAGCTCGGGCAGCGAATTGCGCAACACGGGCGAGTAGACGCTGCGGCGCGTGTCGGTGTGCTTGTAACCGTAGTCCGCGCTCGTGCCGGCCTTGATGAGCGGGCCGCCGCGCGCGAGGTCGAGCTGGCCGCTGACGTGCAGGACGGTGTCGCGAATGGACTCGGCGTCGAGCTTCCGACGGTTTGCGCGCCAGAAGAGCTTGTTCTCGGGGTCCACAACGGATCCGCCCTCGACTCTCGACTCTCGACTCTCGACCGATCGCTGCTGATACACACGGCTCAACACGAGTTCGCGCACCAACTTCTTCACGGACCAGCCTTCGTCCATGAAGCGCACGGCCAAGTGGTCGAGCAGCTCGGGGTGCGTCGGGGCGTCGCCGGTGGTGCCGAAGTTGTCCGGGCTGCGGACGAGGCCGGTGCCGAAGAGCCACGTCCACGCGCGGTTCACGAAGACGCGCGCGGTGAGCGGGTTCTCGCGACTCGCGAGCCAGTCACCGAGTTCGCGGCGGCCGCTGTCCTTCTCGGAAATCTTCGGCGCGGGACCGTGGCTGGCGACTTGCAGGAAGCCGCGCGGGATTTTCGCGCCGAGGTTTTGCACGCTGCCGCGAATGTGGATTTGCGTGTCGCCGGGATTCTCCTCCTTCACGGACATGAACATCGGCCGCTTCGGACCGGACTCCTGAAGTTTCTTCAGCTCGGCTTCGAGCTTCTTCACGTTCTCTTCCGAGTTCACCTTGGGTTTCTTGGCGGCGTCCGCCGTGGCGGTGGCGTCGGGCGCGGGCGCAGCCTCGACGGGCACGAACTGCACCGCGTCGGCGGTGACGTGGCCCTTCGTGCCTTCGTTCGCGACGAGCACGAAGCCCGCACTGTTCTGCTCGAAGCGGAACTGTCCGAGCGAAACGAAGCGGCCCTCGATCGGCGGATCGGCGCGCTCGTCCACGCGCACGAGTTTCTCGCCGTCGGCGCTGAAGACCGTCACGGGCACGTTGTCCGCGCGGCCGCGGCCGGGGCTGTAAGCGAGGCGCACGTCGTATTTGCCGGCCTTCAAACCCTCGGGCTGAAACGTCAGCGACTTCGCGCCTTTGCCCTGGTTGTCGTCGTGAATATAGCCGTCACCGATGAAGGTCTTCGTCGCACGCGAACTGGTCCACTCGCCGACCTTCTTCGCCTGCGCGTCGTCCACGACGATGCCCGTCAAGGCGCTCGCGGCGAGCTCGCCGGTGGGCAGCGTGGCTTTCTTCGCGACCGCGACGTTCACCGATTCCTTCGCGGACTTGATGCTGGCCTGCAACTTCGCCACGGCCTTGTCGTGCGCGGTGAAATCCTTGTCCTCGCCCGGCGGCAACGGCAGCGGGAACTCCAGCCACTTGCTCACGTTCGAGTGTTCTAGCGTCTTGCTGCTCTTGAGGATGCCGGCGAGCGCGTAGTAATCGCGCGTGGGAATCGGGTCGAACTTGTGGTCGTGGCAGCGGGCGCAGCCGATGGTCTGGCCGAGGAAGGCCTTGCCCAGCACGTCGAGCTGTTCGTCCACCACGTCCATATCGAGCTGCTTCTTCTCCTGTTCTTCGAGGTTCGTGTTGCCGAGCACGAGGAAGCTGGTGGCGACGAGCTGTTGCTGACGTTGCGCAATGGAATTGTGCGGGAGCAAATCGCCCGCGACCTGCTCGCGGAGGAAACGGTCGTAAGGCTTGTCGGCATTAAAGCTCTCGATCACGTAATCGCGATAGCGCCAAGCCTCCTTCAACACGAAGCCGCGCAACGTGAGCGACTCCGCGTAACGCACCACGTCCAGCCAGTGTCGGCCCCAGCGCTCGCCGAAGTGCGGCGAGGCGAGGAGCTTGTCCACGAGCGCGGCGACGGCACTTTCTCTCCGGCTCTCCGTCTCGCCGTCTCGCGTTTCCGACGGAGTGACGGAGGGAATGAGAGAAGGAGAGACCGCGCGCACGAACGCATCAATCTCCTCCGGCGGCGGCGGCAGGCCGGTGAGGTCGAAGTAAATCCGGCGCACCAGCGTGACCGCGTCGGCATCGGCGGAGGGACGAAGGTTCTTCTCCTCCAGCTTTGCGAGGATGAACCGATCCGTGTCCGAGCGCGGCCAAGCGGCGTCCTTCACGGCGGGCACGGCGGACTTCTTCGGAAGCTGATACGCCCAATGTTTCCGGCCCTCTTCGAGGTTGATCGCCTTCTTCGTGAGCGTCGTGCCGCCGGTGCGCGGATCGGGCGCACCGAGCTTCACCCACTGCTCGAAGTCCGCGATCTGCGCGTCCGAGAGCTTGCGCTTCGGCGGCATACGAAACTCCTTGTCCCGATAGCGCACGGCCTTGATGAGCCGCGACGCGTCGAGATCGCCCGGCACCAGCGCCGGCCCGGAATCGCCGCCTTTCATCCAGCCCTCGCGCGAGTCGAGGTTCAGCCCGCCCTTCGTCTTCTTGTCGGCCGCGTGGCACTCGTAGCAATGCTCCGCGAGCAACGGGCGAATCTTCTTTTCAAAAAACTCCACGCCCTCGTCCGCCGCGGGCGCGGACGCGAGCGAGCCGGTGAGCACCACCACCGCGAGCGCGGGACGAAAACTGAGTCGGGCGAAAATCATGTTCAGCGAGCATCGGACGCCGGAAGGGCACGCGATGTTTCGCGAAAGTTGCCGTGAAAAGCCGCGTGGCGCGAAGGAAATCTTTGACAGCCTCGGGCCGTCGATTAGCCTGCGCGGCGCACTTTAACCAGCACTACCATGAGATTCGGCATCAACTCCTTCCTCTACACCTCGCCCTTCACCACCGACAGCGTGAAGCTCTTCCCCAAGTTCAAGAAGTGGGGCTTCGACACCGTCGAGATC
>JBJTAU010000284.1:0-4318 GCA_046090965.1 Limisphaerales bacterium
CCGATGACGCCCACCACCGGCCTTACGCGCAAGCAGGCCGAGGCGCTGGACCAGCGTCGCAACTGGCTGCTCCAGTCGCCCGACGCCATTCTCAAGCAGGCCACCGAACGCGACGACCCGCGGGCGCGCGATTCCCGCGAAGACCGCGAGGCACCGAAGTCCGTCACCGAGCGTTTCTTGGAAGGTTCCGAAGGCAAGAACGACCCGGAGCAAAAGCTCAAACCCGGCGAAACGAAAGATCAGCAGGCGCGCGCGCGGGAGCGGGAGCGCGAACGGGAAGCCAAGGGCAACCGGGGGAGTGAATCCCGCGAGGGCCGCGACACTTTGGAAAAGCCGCTCGCCAGTAAATCCGGTGAAGCCCGCACCGGCTTGGAAACTCGCGGGCCCGGCGGTCTGCGCGGCGCGGACAGCGGATTCTTCGGCTCGGCTGAAGCCCGCGGTGCGATGAGCCGCGCCGTCAATGAAGCCCGGCAACAGGAACGCCAGCGGGAGCGCGACGCGAGCCTCGAAGCCTTCAAGCGCAACTTCCAAAATCCTTGGGCGCAGACCACGTCGGCCGGAGCCGGTTCGCTGCTGCCTGCCGGGGGAGCCGCCTCCGGTCCGCTGGGGTTGCCCGGCGCGGACTTGCGGCGGGCGACCTCCGTCGGTGGCCTGAACCCCGGCGGACGCGGACCAACGGACTTCGGCCCGCGTGACGGTGGCCTCGACAACTTCGACCCAAAGAACCCGCTCAACTACGGCGCAGCCGAGACGGTGCTGAAGAACAACGAGCCGGTGCGCAGCGCGCCCAAGCCTGTGGTGCTGGAGTTGCCCAAGCGGAAGTTTTGAGCCGCTGTAGCGGTGGTCTGTGATCGCCGACAAAGTTCCCGGATAGGATGGTCGCTTCCAACCGATGTCCGCTCCGGACGGCGATTGCAAATCGCCGGCACGGGGTTCAGCCCACCACGAGGTTCACCATCTTGCCGGGCTTCACGATGACCTTCTTCACGGTTTTGCCGTCGAGCAACGGCTTCACCTTCTCGGCGGCGCGGGCGGCGGCTTCGTGCGCGGCTTCGTCCGCGCCGGCGGCGAGGCGGATGACGTCACGCAACTTGCCGTTCACGGAGACGGGCACCTCGACTTCGCTCTCTACGAGCAACGCTGGATCGTAGCTGGGCCACGCAGCGTAACTCAGCGACGGCGCGCGTTGGCCGAACGCGCTGTGCAGGCGCGCCCAGAGTTCCTCGGTCAAGTGCGGCGCGAAGGGCGCGAGCAGTTGCAGGAAGGTCCGCATCACGGCGAACGGGCGCGACTGCCAGCCGTTGGCCTCGTTCACGAACACCATCATCGCGCTGATGGCGGTGTTGAAGCGCAAGTGGTCGAGGTCTTCCGTCACCTTCTTGATGCAGGCGTGCAGGGCCTTGAGCTGCGCGGGCGTGGCGGCCACGTCGGAGATGGTGGCGTTGAGCACGAGTTGTTCGAGCAGGTCGGCGTCCGGCTGCGTGGCGAGCGTTTGCGCCTGCTCGAAGGCGGTCTCGGACTTCTCCTCGATGAAGAGCCGCCAGACGCGCCCGAGGAAGCGATACACGCCCTCCACGCCGCGCGTGTTCCACGGCTTGGTGTCCTGCAACGGCCCCATGAACATCTCGTAGAGCCGGAACGCATCCGCACCGAACTCCGCGAGCACGTCGTCCGGGTTCACCACGTTGCCGCGCGACTTGGACATCTTCTGGCCGTCCTCGCCGAGGATGAGGCCCTGGTTGACGAGCTTGAAGAACGGCTCGGCGGTGGAGACGTGGCCGAGGTCGAAGAGCACCTTGTGCCAGAATCGCGCGTAGAGCAGGTGCAGGACGGCGTGCTCGTTGCCGCCGACGTAAAGGTCAACTCCCGGAGTCGAGGGTCGAGGGTCGAGGGTCGAAGCTGGCGCGGAGTCGGTCACTCGACTCTCGACTCTCGACTCTCGACCAGACGTGCCCATCCAGTAACTCTCCGCCTCGCGGCTGACGAATGTCGTGCCGTTCTTCGCATCGAGGTAGCGGAGGTAATACCAGCAACTGCCGGCCCATTGCGGCATGGTGTTCGTCTCGCGCGTGGAGCCATCGGAGAGCGTGAGCCAATCCTTAGCTCGGGCCAACGGCGGTTCGCCGCTCGCGGTGGGCTTGTAATCTTCGAGCGTGGGCGGGAGGAGCGGCAGCGCGCTCTCGGGCAACGCCTCGTGGAAGAGATTTCCGCTTGCGTCACGTTTCCAAACGATGGGGAACGGCTCGCCCCAATACCGCTGGCGGCTGAAGAGCCAGTCGCGCAGCTTGTAGTTGATGGTCTTCTTGCCGAGGCCCTTGGCTGCAAGCCAGGCGGTGATTTTGCGTTTGGCTTCGGCGGTGGGGAGGCCATCAAGTGAAATCTCGAAGTTCGCCGAATTAGTTGCGATGCCTTCATCAGTGAAGCCATGCCAATCGGTCTTCGGGTCCGCTGGCTGAACCACTTGGATAATTGGCAATCCGAACTTGGTGGCGAACTCGAAGTCGCGGGTATCGTGTGCCGGCACCGCCATGATTGCACCGGTCCCGTAGCTCGCCAGCACGTAGTCAGCGATCCAGATGGGAATCATGCCACCGTGAACCGGGTTCACGGCATATGCTCCGGTGAACACGCCGGTCTTATCCTTAGCCAACTCGGTGCGCTCCAAGTCGGACTTCCTCGAAACCTCGTCTCGGTAGGCTTTGATGGTCGATTGCTGACGCAGAATCTCGTCAGCCCGCTGTCTTAACGACATTCGGAACATGTCGTAGCTCCCGATTCGGCAAATCGGTGGAGTGACTGCACCGTCCACTTCAATCAAGTCGCGGTGCCCGTCTTTCGCAATTTGCAGCGCTTGCTCAAGTGTCATTGGGCTGCGCGTTCCGTCAGGCTGGATGAGGCTGACTTGCTTCGCGGTGATTTGCTCGTTGGTTCGCGCTTCGAACTTAGACCACCGGTTCGCCCGCTCTTGCAGTTCTTCTACGAGCTTGTGCTCTGGTGCCAGCACCATGTATGTCGCGCCAAAGAGCGTGTCAGGGCGAGTTGTGAAGACACGGATGTCCTTTGCCACATCGGCCATCGGCAACCCGCAATCGGCGATTGCAAAATCCACCTCCGCCCCCTCGCTTCGCCCGATCCAGTTCCGTTGCATTTCCTTGAGCGAATCGCTCCAGTCAATCGTGTCCAGATCGGCCAGCAGGCGCTCGGCGTAGGCGGTGATGCGCAGCATCCATTGGCGCATCGGCTTGCGGATGACCGGGAAGCCGCCGACCTCGCTCTTGCCGTCAATGACCTCCTCGTTGGCCAGCACGGTGCCGAGTTCGGGGCACCAGTTCACCGGCGCTTCGCTGACGTAGGCGAGGCGCTTGGCATCGCGGTAGGCGCGCTTGTCCGATTCGTTGGTGCAGCCTTCGGGATACTTCAGCGTGGAAATTGGCTCCGCGCGGTTAGTCTCGGGGTTGAACCACGCGTGGTAGAGCTGGAGGAAAATCCACTGCGTCCAGCGGAAGTATTCCGGGTCGGTCGTGGCGAGTTCGCGCGACCAGTCGTAACTGAAGCCGAGGGATTTAATCTGCCGCGTGAAGTTGGCGATGTTCGTCTCGGTAGTTTTGCGCGGGTGCTGGCCGGTCTTGACGGCGTATTGCTCGGCGGGCAGGCCGAAGGAATCCCAGCCCATCGGATGCAGGACGTTGAACCCCTTCGCGCGCCGGTAGCGGGCGAGGATGTCCGTGGCCGTGTAGCCCTCGGGATGCCCGACGTGCAGCCCCGCGCCGCTCGGGTAGGGAAACATGTCGAGGATGTAAAACTTCGGCGGGAGCGCGGCTGCGGAAGCGGTCTTGCCCGCGAGCGAGTGGCGCGCGGCAAAAGGATGCCCGTCCGGCACGGAGTCGCCGGGGTTGAAGGCGCGGAAAGTCTGCTCGGTGGCCCAGCGCTGCTGCCACTTGGACTCAATCAAATCAAACGGATCCTGCCGGCGACTCGACATAGGGCGGGGATTATTGGAGGAGCGCGGAAATGCGGGCAATGGCGGAGTTGGCGGCGGGAGGAGTGTCGTGCAAGGGCCGCGAAGGGGGCGATTGACGCGGAACCATTGCCAGCGTGTTTGAATCTGGCTTCCGTTTCCACTTCGCCTACTTCGCGGCCTTCGCGCGACATTGAATCTGGCCCCTTGCTCCGCCACGCTGCGGGCATGGCAGCAACGAAACGCAGACTGTTCGACATCACGGGCACATCGCGGGGGCGGGCGCGGGCGATGGCGGAGGAGTTCGTCCGGCGCGGACACACGGTCGTCGGCTGCGGTCGCGACCGCGCGGCGGTGGCG
>JBJTAU010000285.1:0-2515 GCA_046090965.1 Limisphaerales bacterium
GCCACGAAGAACGAGCGTTTCGCGTGGGATTGCTACCGCCGCTTCATCCAGATGTATGGCGACGTGGTGCTCGGCGTGCAAAAGCGCGAGGGCGAAGACCACGAGCCCTTCGAGACCGTCATCCACGAGTTCAAGCACGAGAAATATCACAAGGACATCGTGGACAGCGAACTGACCGCCGCTGACCAGCAGGAACTCGTGAAGCGCTTCAAGGCGCTCGTGAAGGACCGCACCGGCAAGGTCTTCCCCAACAACCCGTGGGATCAGCTTCGCGGTGCCGCTGGTGCCGTGTTCGGCTCCTGGATGAACGACCGCGCGATTGTTTATCGCCGCAAATACAACATCCCCACCGAATGGGGAACCGCCGTCAACGTGCAGGCGATGGTCTTCGGCAACACCGGTGAAACCTCCGGCTCCGGCGTCGCGTTCACCCGCAACCCGGCCAACGGCACGAACGAATTCTACGGCGAATTCCTCATCAACGCGCAGGGCGAAGACGTCGTCGCCGGCGTCCGCACCCCCGAGCCCGTGCTCAAACTCAAGGACGCCATGCCGGCCAGCTACGCCGAGCTGCTCGCCGTCCGCAAGACCCTCGAGTCCCACTTCAAGGACGTGCAGGACATCGAGTTCACCATCCAGGAAGGCAAGCTGTTCATGCTCCAGACGCGCAACGGCAAGCGCACCGCCGCCGCCGCGCTCAAGTTCGCCGCCGACATGGTCAAGGAGAAGCTCATTGACGCCGAGACCGCCGTGTTGCGGAACCCGGCCGACCAGCTCGACCAGCTCCTCGCGCCCATCTTCGACCTCGCCGAGGTGAAGAAGGCCAAAGCCATCGCCACCGGCCTCCCCGCCGGCCCCGGCGCGGCTTCCGGCAAGATTTATCTCAACGCCGAACGCGCGGTCGCCGCGTCCGCGAAGGGCGAAAAAGTCCTCCTCGTCCGCCTCGAAACCTCGCCCGAAGACCTGCGCGGCATGATTGCCGCCGAAGGCATCCTCACCGCGCGCGGCGGCGTCAGCTCGCACGCGGCGCTCGTCGCCCGCCAGATGGGCAAAGTCTGCATCTGCGGCGCTGCGGCCCTGGAAATTGATTACGACAAGAAGACCGTCACCGTCGCCGGCCACACCTACAAGGAAGGCGACTTCCTCTCCATTGACGGCACCGCCGGCACCGTTTACGCGGGCCAGCTCAAGACCGCCCCGTCGGAAATCATCTCCGGCCTCATCAACGGCGACAAAGCCGCGCAAGCGACTGAGAAGTTCAAGAACTTCGCCCAGCTCATGAAGTGGTGCGCCGCCGCCACCCGCCTCCAAGTCCGCACCAACGCCGACAACCCGGAGCAGACCAAGAACGCGGTTGCGTTCGGTGCGACCGGCATCGGCCTGTGCCGCACCGAGCACATGTTCTTCGAGGGCAACCGCCTTGACGCGATGCGCGAGATGATTCTCGCCGACAACCTCGCCGCCCGCGAAGCCGCCCTCGCCAAGCTCCTCCCGTATCAGCGCGAGGACTTCTACGGCATCTTCAAGGAACTCGCCGGCCACCCCGCCACGATTCGTTTCCTCGACCCGCCCCTCCACGAGTTCCTCCCGCACGACCATGCCGCGCAGGCCGACCTCGCCGAGAAACTCCGCGTCAAGGTCGAGAAGGTTGCCGCCCGCGTGCATGAACTCCACGAGTTCAACCCCATGCTCGGCTTCCGTGGCTGCCGCCTCGGCATCAAGTATCCCGAGATCACCCGCATGCAAGCCCGCGCCGTCTTCGAAGCCGCCGCGCAATGCGTGAAGGAAAAGATCAAGTGCAAGCCCGAGATCATGATCCCGCTCGTCGGCTTCAAGAAGGAACTCGACCTCCAAGTCGCCATCGTCCACGAGACCGCCAAGCAAGTTGAAGCCGAGAAAAAGGTCAAACTCAGCTACAGCGTCGGCACCATGATCGAAGTCCCGCGCGGCGCCCTCACGGCCAACGAAATCGCCGAGACCGCCGAGTTCTTCAGCTTCGGCACCAACGACCTCACCCAGACCACCATGGGCATGAGCCGCGACGACTCCGGCTCCTTCCTCGGACCTTACCAAGAGGCCGAGATCATGAAGAAAAACCCGTTCGCGAGCATTGACCAGACCGGCGTCGGCCAGCTCATGGAAATCGCGATCGCGAAGGGCAACCAGACCC
This sequence comes from Limisphaerales bacterium, assembly GCA_046090965.1. Lineage (GTDB taxonomy): Bacteria > Verrucomicrobiota > Verrucomicrobiia > Limisphaerales > SXTU01 > SXTU01. The sequence continues at coordinate 2,171 of JBJTAU010000285.1, forward strand.
GCCCCGGCATCAAGCTGGGCATCTGCGGCGAACACGGCGGCGACCCCGACTCCGTGAAGTTCTGCCACCGCATCGGCCTCACCTACGTGAGCTGCTCGCCCTTCCGCGTCCCCGTCGCCCGCCTCGCCGCCGCGCAAGCCGCGATCGAGGAGAAGCGCAAGGCGCAGGCCGCCAAGCCCGCGAAGAAGAAGTAACCTTCGCCCACGACTGATTCACCCAAGCCGCCCCGGGCAACCGGGGCGGCTTTTTTCCTTTGCGCACGCCACCCTCCAGTCCGATAGGGCGAGACTCCTGACAAACCACCCAGTCAGTCTGGCACACCGGGGTGCGAGAAGTGCATGGAGG
>JBJTAU010000286.1:0-4108 GCA_046090965.1 Limisphaerales bacterium
GCTGAACTGTTCGTCGCCGCCGTCGCCGGTGAGCGCGACCGTGACGAACTCCTTCGCGGCCTTCGAGACGTAGTAAGTCGGAATCGCTGACGAGTCCGCAAACGGCTCGCCGTATTCCCACACGAGCGACGGGAGGATTCCCAGCACGTCGGGCTTGAGGCGGATTTGCTGATGCTCGGTGCCGTAGCGTTTCGCGACGGCGTCGGAGTATTCCAGCTCGGAGAAATCCTGTTCCGCGAAGCCGATGCTGAAGGTCTTCACCGGCTTGCTGGAGAGCTGGCTCATCATCGCGACCACGAGGCTGCTGTCCACGCCGCCGCTGAGGAACGCGCCGAGCGGCACGTCAGCGATCATGCGTTTGCGCACGGCCTCGCGCAGCGCGGCATCAATGCGCCCCAGCGCCTCGGCCTCGGTGAGCGCGAGCTTGTCGCGGAAGTTCGGCTTCCAATACCGCGTCGTGCGCGAGCGCACTTCGCCGGAATTCGCGCGCTCGAAGACCAGGTAGTGCGCGGGCGGCAGCTTGCTGACCTCGTTCCAAATCGTGTGGTCGGTCGTGACGGCGAGGTGGTGCAGTTAGCAGTCGATCGCCGCGTGGTTCACCGTGAGCGCCGCGCCGGGCAGTGACCAAAACGATTTGCTGTCGGAGGCGAACCGCACGGTCGAGCCGTGGTGCGAGTAGAAGAGCGGTTCTTCCCGAAGCGATCCACGGCGAGCAGCAGGGTCTCCTTGCGCGTGTCCCAGATGCCGATGGCGAACATGCCATCCATGCGCGCGACGACGCCTTCGCCCCATTCCTCGTAGCCGTGGACGATGACCTCGGTGTCCGAGTGCGAGCGGAACTTGTGACCCTTGGCTTCGAGCTCCTGGCGCAGCGGTTGGAAGTTATAGACCTCGCCGTTGAACGTGAGCCAGACCGTGCCGTCCTCGTTGGTCATCGGCTGGTTGCCGAGCGGCGAGAGATCGATGATGCGCAGCCGCCGGTGGCCGAGCGCCGCGTGCCCGCCGAGCCATTGCCCGCCGTGTTCGGGACCACGGTTGACCATCACGTCGCGCATCGTGACCAACTCGGACTCCGCGACGGGCGACGGTCGAAGTGGACGATGCCGGTGATGGCGCACATGAATGGCGGCGGGATTAAACTGCAAACGGGAGCCGTGTTTCAACGGAAAGGCGCGATCGGCCAAAGCGAAGCCGCAGATCTTGTCACACTTACTTGCAGTTCGCGGACTTCTCCGGCTTCTGCCCCGCCAGCTTCATCGGCGGCGTGACGCCGTTGCTCTTTGGCAGGTTGAGCAGGCGCTGGGCTTCACCTAGGAGGAACTTCGTCTCCATGAAGGGTTGGTAACTGATGTCCTGCCAGCGGATGCGGCCCTCGCCATCGATGAGGAACGTGCCGTGCAGCGGCTGCTGCTCGAAGTCGTCGTGCGCGCGGAAGGCTTTGAAGGTCTTCAGGCTCGGGTCCGCCAGCAGCGGGATGGGGAAGCCGCCGTTGTATTTCGCCTTCTCGACCGTGAACTTGAGGCCATCGATGCTGTCCGTGCTCACGGCCAGCAGTTCGATGCCAGCCTTCTTGAACGCCTCGGACTCCGGCGCGAACGCGACGAGCTGCTCGATGCAGTGCGCGCAGCCCGCGCCGAGGTAGAAGATGGCGATGACCGGCTTGCCGCGATACTGGCGCAGCGAAACTTTCTTCCCTTCGCCGTCGGTGAGCGTGAAGTCCGGCGCGGCGGAGGGCTGCCAACGGAACGGCCCGAGCGATGCGAGGCTCGGGCGCGGCCCGAAGTCCGACGCGCGCGTCAGCGGCGGACGCCAGTCGCTCGCGAGCTTCAAGTCCCGGGCCACGGGCGCGAGCCGGCGGAAGGCGGGGGCGTCGAGGTCCACTTCCGCCGCGAGCGCGCGCAACTTGTAGAACGCCTCGACGGCTTCCTTGAAGTGTCCGTTGGCGTAAGCGAGATCCACGAAAGTTGCCAGCGGTTGCACTTGGTTCTCGCCGGACTTCGCGGCTTCCTGCGCGAGTTGCTCGGCCTTGGCCTTGTCGCCGGCGGCGAAGTGCAAGCGGGCCAAACGCTCCTTCGGAATGCCGCTGGCTTTGCTCAACTGCTCTTTCGCGGACGCGAACTGGCCTTCCTTCAGTGCGATGAGAATGCGCAGTTCACTCACCGCCGCCGCGATGGCATTGGTGCTGGCGGTGGCGAGCAAGCTGGCCCCGCCGCCGTAGTTGTTGGCCGGCGCAGCCTTCTTGGCCTCGGTCTTAGGCGCGTCCTTGGCTGCGGGCGGAGGGGACGGTTTCGCGGCGGCGGGGGAATTTGTGCGCACGGCCCCCTCACCCCGGCTCTCTCCCCCGGTGGGGGCGAGGGAGGCAGAGGCGGCAGGCTTCGCCGGAGGCGCGTTCGTCGCAGCGGCGGGCGCGGCGTTGGTGCTGGGCTTGGGTGTCACTTTCTTGGCGAGCGCCTCCAGCGCGGCGATTTGATTCTTTCCACCCGTGATGTCGCCAGTGTTAAGCGACGCGAGGCCGAGCGCGTGCAGGCGACGGGCTTCGTGGTCGTTGTTCTCTGTGGGCAAGAGGTAGGTGGAGCTGGCGAGCGTGAGGAGTTCCTCCCACAACTCGTAGCGCACCAGCGTCTCGAGCAAGCGTTGATAGCCGTAGTTCGAGCTGCCCTTGGACAGCGTGTTGAACTTCGGGTGACGCGGCAGCTCGATCATGTTCTTCGCCAGGTCCACGGCGCGCCGCGCGGCGCCGATGTGGTTCAGGTCGCGGATGAGCCACTCGTTGTTGTGCGCGAAGTTGTGGATCTGATCGGGCAACACGGAGTTGCCCATCATGTAGGCGTGGTCCACGCGGGCGCTGGCTTCCTGCTGCCACGCGGCGTCCGAGTAACGCTTGAGGGCCGAGTAAGTGTGGCCGCTCATGTGCCACATGTGCGCGATGCCCGCGCCGGAAGCGCCGCAGTTCGCGGCGGAGGCCAGCGCATTCGTCGCGCGTTCCCCGGCGTCCCACAGGTGGATGCGGTAGTGATTTGCGGGGTGCAGCGGATTCTTCGCGAGGAGCGGATCGAGCACCGCGTCCACCGCTTTCTTGTCGTTGCCGTTTTCCTGCCACATCAGCACGGCAAGGAAGGCCTTGGCTTCGAGATCGTTGGGATACGCCTTCGCGATGGCCTCCAGTGCCTTCTGATAATCCTTCTTGCGCTCCTTCTGGTCTTTCTTCTCTTCGCGGTGGAAGTTCGCCAGCGCCGCGATCCACTGTCGCTCGCGTGGGCTGACGCCGGCCTGATACTTCTCGGCGGTCTTGATGAACTCCTTCGCGCGCTTGGCGTTGTTCACGTTCGCCATCGCGATGCCCCAGTAGGCCGTGGCGCAGAAGGGATCGAGCGCCGCGACCTGCCGGAAAGACCGCTCCGACTCGAAGTAGAAAAACCCGTGCAACTGCCCGATGCCTTGGTCGAAAAATTTCTGCGCGAGCGGATTCCGTGTGGCGATGGGGAAGTGGACATTGCCCATGCCGGGCATCAAGTGCGCCTGCTGGCGCGGCCCCTCGTTGTAAGCCTCGCCGTGCAACGACTGGCCGGCGGGCGTGTCATGATCCGCGCGCGCGGTGAGGGTGAAGAGGAGGCAAGTGAAGGCGAGTAGACGGGACAAGGCGGCGGGCTTCATGTGCTCAAGCGCCGACGGCCCGGAACTCCGGGCCATTCAGCAGGTAGGCCATCCTGCGTGGAAAAAGGCGCTTCCCGCAAGGCCGCGTTGTGCCGTTGCATTCCGGCAAGGTTCTCCGTTCAACTGCTTCGTTTCACCTCACACTATTTGCCCCTGCGTTGCTGGGGACACGCTGACCTCCATCACGCCATTGATGCGCCACTCGTTCGCCTCGCGGACCAGCACGTAGCGGAAGAACCGCGTGCGCCCACCGCGCCCCTGCACGGAGACCAGCACCACCGCCTCGCGCCCGTTGTCCTCCACGTCGCCAAACGAGACGGCCCGCCAGTAGGCGATGATGGGATACCCATCCTTCACCATCCGCTCGAAGGCGGCGACGTCGAACTGCTGCTGAATCCCCGATGCGGCGAAAGAATACGCCCGCGCATAGTCGCCATCCCGGAAGGCGGTGAAC
>JBJTAU010000287.1:0-3958 GCA_046090965.1 Limisphaerales bacterium
GAGTCCCAGGCCCCGCGCGTCCCCGGGTGGGTGGCGGACCGGCGGCGCCCCGGCGGGGAGGGCGCCCCCGCGCGCCCCGCCGGCGACGGCAACCCGCCGGCACGGCTCCAGTTGAAGCCGCCTCCACCGCCCGCGTCCAAAGCACCCGATGAATCCCAATCTCCCTCGCCGCGACCTGCTCACCGCCAGCGCGCTCGCCGCCGGCCTCGCGCTGCTCAACGACGCCGTCGGTGCGGACAACCCCGCCGCGAACGTCGGCGACCGCACCAGCAGCATCAAAATCTCCGCGCTCAAGCCCTTCCGCGTCGGCACGAAGGCTTACATGAAGGTCGAGACCAACCACGGCATCTTCGGCTGGGGCGAAGTCACCGGCCTCGACCCGAACGTCGCGTGCGATCTCGCGCGGTCGCTTTTCGAGCTGCTCGACGGCGAGAACCCCACGCGCATCGAATACCTCTGGCAGAAAGTCTATCGCGCGCACCGCAACATCCGCGGCGGCTCCTTCCTTACGCACGTCCTCTCGGCGATTGACTGCGCGCTCTGGGACATCACCGGCAAGCTCTGGGGCGTGCCCGTCTATCGCCTGCTCGGCGGGCCGGTGCGCGACTACGTCCGCCTCTATCCCACGCCCAAGGCCTTCAAGACTGGCACCGGCGGCCCGCACCCCTTCAGCGGCGGCCCGGCGGACGTGGAGGAACTCGTGAAGCGCATCCGCGACACCCGCAAGCGCGTCGGCCCGGACGGCGCGGTGATGTTCGACGCCCACTGCGCCGTCCCGCCGCCGTTGTTGATCCAGTTCGCCAACTCCATCGAAGCCTACGACGTGCTCTTCATCGAGGAACCGGCTGTGCCCGGCAACATCGAGGTCTTCAAGCGCCTCAAGCAAGCCATCCGCGTCCCGCTCGCCTCGGGCGAACGCGACCGCACCATCTGGGGCTTCATCCCGTATCTGCAGGAACGCTGCCTCGACATCCTCCAGCCCGACTGCGCGCACACCGGCGGCATCACGCAGATGCGCAAGATCGCCGCGTTGGCCGAGACCTACATGACGCCGCTCGCGCCGCATTGCACCTGCTCGGAACTCGGCTTGAGCGCCAGCCTGCACGCCACGTTCGCCACGCCGCTCTTCCTCATTCACGAAGCCTACCTCGACGGCCACCTCATGCCCGCCGGCGTCGCGCGCCCGAGCTACACCATCAACGCCGACGGCAACGCGCTGCCGCCCACCGCTCCCGGCTTGGGCGTGGAAGTGGACGAGACGCAGTTCGCGAAAGTGAACGCCGACCCCAAGCGCCAGTTCAAGTGGCCACACCCGACGTATCAAGACGGCTCGGTGCGGGATTACTGAGCGGTCCCGTTCACTTCGCGCGGGGGTGGTGGCGGGCGTGGACTTCGCGCAGGCGCGCGCCGGCGACGTGGGTGTAAACCTCGGTGGTGCTGATGCTGGAGTGGCCGAGGAGTTCCTGAATCACGCGGAGGTCCGCGCCGTGCTCGAGCAGGTGCGTGGCGAAGCTGTGGCGCAGCATGTGGGGCGTGACGTGTCGCTCGACGCCCGCGCGGCGCACGCGGCTCGTGATGCGCGCCCACATGGTGACGTGCGCGAAGGCGGTGCCGCGCCGGGTGAGGAAGACGTTGGCGGGAGATTTCGGGCGGACGAGCTGCGGGCGGGCGACGGTGAGGTAGCGGCCGAGGGCGGCGACGGCGAATTTCCCGACGGGCACGACGCGTTCCTTGTTGCCCTTGCCGATGACGGTGACGAAGCCGGCTTCGAGGTGGAGTTGTTCGAGGCGCAGGCCGCGGAGTTCCGCGAGGCGCAGGCCGCTGGCGTAGGCGAGCTCGAGGATGGCCTGGTCGCAGAGGTCGGCGGGCGTGCTGGTCGCGAGGGGTTTGAGGATTTGCTCGACCTCGGCCTGGGTGAGGGACTTGGGGATGCGTTTCCAGCGGCGGGGGAGGGAGAGGTTTTCCGCCGGGTTCGCGGGCAGGTGCTTCTCGGTCTCGGCCCACTTGAAGAAGGCGCGCAGGGCGGCGATTTGGAGGTAGAGGCTGCTGGTGCTCAACTTCGCGGTGGACTCCGCCGGGGCGTCGGCGAGCCGGCGGTCGCGCTCGTGCTGGAGGAATTCGGTGAGGTGCGTGAGGCGGACGTCGCGCCAGTTCGCCAGCTTCTGCGTCGCGGCCCAGGCGATGAACTTGTCGAGCAAGGCCTGGTAAGTGCGCTGCGTGTGCTCGGCCTGCCCGCGCTCGTGGCGGAGGGAGAAGAGGAAGTCTTCGGCGAGGGCGTGCATGCGGGTTAACGCAACCGGTCGCGCCGGCGCGCCAGGCGCTCCGGTTGCCGGCTGGCATGGAAGATCGCGAAGATGATGACCTCGCCCTGATGGAGGTAGTAAAAGACCGCGTAGGGTCGGAAGCGTTTCAACCGGACGCGCCGCACATCGGCGAACACGACGCGGTGTCGCAGCGGATGGCGCGCGAGTGAACGGACCACGGCGTCCACCTCCGCCACAAATTCCTCGCCCAGCCCCGGCCGCTGGTCGTCATACCATTCGGCGGCGCGGAGGAGGTCCAGTTCAGCGAGCCGGAGCCTTCTTAGCACGGCGCTCATGCAGGTGCCGACGGACACGCTCGGTGGTGCCTTCCCACGGCTCGGCGAGTGAGGGGTTGGCTAGGAACTCATTCCGCCGGCGGAGGAGTTCGGCTTGCTGGTCGGCGGACAACTCGTCGTTCGTGTCTTGGCGGAACGAGTCGAACCAGTTCGCGAACCGCTTGAGTTCACGTGGCGGCAACGCCTGCACTTGGGCTTCAAGTTCCTTCACGCTCATGGCGGCAAGGTAGCGAAGTGCGGAGTCGGTGCGAGGAAAAGATGCGGCCTACTGCGGCGGCTCCACGTGGGGCTTCTGCTGCTGCAAGTAGTCCTCAAGGGTTCCACTGGTTGCAGCGGGCGGGGTGCCCGGCCGCCGGTCAAGGCGCACGGTGTCGCCACTGGCGGGCTTGCCCGGGCGCGGAAGCCGCACGGTGTCCTTGGCAGTGGGCTTGGTTATGCGGGGGATGCGGACGGTGTCGCTCATGGTCGTAATGGCTGCGGACAGAATGCACCAGTGGCCGTTCAGATTCAACAGCGGAGAGCTTCACGCCTTCTTCGCTGGCTCCGTTGGCTTCGGGGCGAGCTTCGTAAGGCGGAGCTTCTTGGCATAGTGGACGGTGGCGATTTGCAAGCAGTCAGGGTGGAGGTCCAACTCGCGGGCCATGTCGGGGAGCTTGAAGGCGGGCGCGGGCTTCTCGTCGTTCGCGCCCCAGAAGAGCAGGTGGCCGCCGCTGCCGCCACCGCAGCCGGCGATGAGCGTGCCGTCGGGATGGAAGAGACAGTTCCAGACAGTCGAGTTGGTCAGGCCGTCGGCGAGGTGGGTCTTGAGGAGCTTGTGCGTTTCCCAGTCGTAGCGCTGGACGATGGGTTCGTGGACGTTGCCGAGCGGGTTGGTGGCCTTGTGCAGGCCGCCGCAGGCGAGGTGCTTTTTATCCGGCGAGATGGCGAGGCCGCGCACGCCGCCGAAGTGAACTTGCTGGCCACCGTTGTAGGAGTGCAGTTCCTTCGCATCGAGCACGCGCGTGGATTTGCCGGAGGCGAGGTCCCACTGCTGGACCTTGCCCATGAGATCGCCGGAGAGGAGAAACTTGCCGTCGGGATGGAAGATGACGCTGTAAACGTCGAGCTCGTGGCCGGAGAATTCCTGGACCTGTTTGCCGTCGGCGAGATGCCAGAGCTTAACGAGTCGATCGTTGCCGCCGCTGGCGAGGAGCTTGCCATCCGGGCTGACGGCGAGGGCGCGAATCCAGCCCTTGTGCGCGGTGACCTTGCGCGATGGCTCGGGTTTCTCCGCCGTGGCGGGCCACCACATCAGCGTGTCGTCCGCGCCGGCGCTGACGAGCGTCTGGCCGTCGCGCGCGAACGCCAGCGCCCACACCC
>JBJTAU010000288.1:0-6130 GCA_046090965.1 Limisphaerales bacterium
GCGGCGGGCGCTGCAGGCGCGACGCGTCGCCGGGTGCGGACGGCACGTCAGTTGCCGACGTTGATCTTCTCGGCCTGGTCCGTGTTCTCGGTGATGACCTGTGGGCAGACCACCGAGGCTGCCTTGAGCACGACCGTGATGACCTCCGCGGGCGTGACGCCGTCCGCGCCCTGGCCGAGGTTGTCGAGCTTGATGTCGGGCAGCGGCACGGTGGCGGAGTTGCCACCGAGGATGGTCATGCTGAGGTTGATCTTGGCGTTGGAGATGACGAGTTCGTCCACTTGGAGCTTCTTGCCGGGCGTGGTCTTCTTCTCCTTGCTCGCGGGTCCAAGCAGCGCGGCGACGTAGGCGTCCACGTTCTCCTGAATCTTGCCGAGGTTGCTGCCGCTGAGGCTGCCCTCGAAGGTGATTTCCGCGCCGTCGGCCTTGATGGACTGCACGACGATCTTGTCGCTGAGGAGGGACATGGGCTTCACCTGGAGGCTGGCGGTGCCGAGCTTGACGGCGTTGGGCGTCTTGAAGCCCTCGGGGTTGCCGATGACCAGGCCGCGAATCTCGCCGCCGCCGGAGAAGGCCGAGATGCTCACGCCGTCCAGCGAGATGGGGGCCTTGATGACCTCCGGGCCGAACGACGTGACGCCGTTCTTCACGATGGAGTTGAGCGAGAGGAACAGCGCGACGAGCGCGATCACGGCGACCACGGCGACCACGGCGAGGCCGAGGAGGATTTTGACGAGTTTGTTTTTTATGGTGTGCAGCCGGGAACGGAACATTCCAGTCCCCCAACGCGGAAAATCCTACTCACGAACCGGGATGGCGCAATCGAAGACTCAGGCCAAAGCGACGCTAGCCTTGGTGGTAGCGACGGTTGAAATCGCGCGCGAGGTAGCGCTCGACGGTCTTGAACTGCTCCAGCCAGTGGAGGTATTCCGCCGACTGCTCCTGGCCGCGGGTCTTGAGTTCGTCGAGCATGGCCTGATAGCCGAACTGGTGGTCTTGCAGGTAGGTGAAGTAGAGCTTGTCGTCCCACTCGGCGACGGTGTCGGGCAGCTCGAAGGTGCGGGGGAGTTCCATACTGGTCATCTTGAAATCGGGAACGACTACTTGTGGCAATTCAGCCCCCACCTTGCCGCTGCTTGATATGCAGTTGCGCCTGTTCGACAAGCTCTGAGTCCTCGACGTCCCAAACGGCACTTACCCCCGAACCACGCGACCAACTTGTCAGATTGCAAATCAACTGGCCGAGTCGCCACTCAGGGTAGGCGCGACGCATGGAGCGCAGAGCCTCAAATAACTCTTCATCATTCGATGGGAGCGCCATGGCCTTTCTCAAGCCTTTCGCTTCGGCCGCAGCAGCATCGCCTTCTTGTCCGTGCCCTCGACTTCCACGCTCTGCGTCTCAATGTCCGGGTCGTCGCGGAGGGCTTGGTGCACGACGCGGCGGTCGTAGGCGTTTATCGGCTCGAGCTCGACGATGTCGCCCCACTTGCGGACCTTGTCGGCGGCTTCCTTGGCCTTCTTGATGAGCGCATCGGTGGACTGGGCGCGGTAGCCGCCCACGTCCACGGTGATGCGCGGGGCCTCGGGGTCCTGGTTGAAGACGATGCGGTTGGCGAGGTATTGCAGGTCGCCGAGCGTCTGGCCGGCGCGGCCGATGAGCCGGCCGGACTCCTCGATCTTCACGTCGAGGAACAGGCCGCCGTCATCCAGCGGCCGTTCCTCGATGGTGGCGGTGAAGCCCAGGTGGGTGAGCAGGTCGGCAAGGATGGTTTTGGGTTCGGTGGGCATGGGGGGGTAAGAAGGCAAAAGGCAAAAGGGAAAACTACTTCTTCGGATTGGTGGGGGCGCTGTTCGTGGCGGCGGTTTTTTTGTCGTCTTGCTGCTTAGTGAGCTTTGTTTGCAGGATGGTTAGCAGGTTTTGGACGGTCCAGTAAAGCGTCAGCGCGGCGCTGAAGCGGTAGAGGATGGCCACGAACATCATGGGCATATACTTCATGATCTTCTGCTGCATCGGGTCCATGCCGGGCGAAGGCGGGGTGAGGCGTGCCTGATAGAACATGGTCACGGCCATGACGATGGGCAGCGGATTGACGGGGAAGCCAAACAGGTAGGCGACGGTGTCCTCCTGCGAGAGGTCGTGCGCCCACAGGAAGTTTTCACCGCGCAGCTCCATGCAGCTTTGGAGCATCGTGTAGAAGCCGATCAAGACGGGGAACTGCACGAGCATCGGCAGGCAGCCGGCCATGGGGTTGACCTTCTGCTCCTTGTAAAACTCCATCGTCTTCTGCTGCATCTTGGCCGGGTCATCCTTGTATTTGTCCTGGATGGCCTTCATCTGCGGCTGCAACTCGGCCATGCGCTTCATGGAGCGCGTGGAGATGGCGGTGAGCGGCCAGAATAGCAGCTTGATGATGATGGTGATGGCGATAATGCACCACGCGTAGGTCAGGCCCAGCGTGTGCAGGCCGTTCATTGAGAGCAGCAGACCCTTGGCGAAGAAGCCGAAGAAGCCGCCGTAGTCCATGATGAGGTCCAGTTCGTTGCCCATCTGCTTCCCGAGCCGGGCGAGGGTCTGGTATTCCTTCGGCCCGACGTAGAGCGTGAACTCGCGATGGATCGCGTTGGTCCCGCCGGGGAGCAGCACTTTGCCCGGATACATGAACGCGCTCTGGAAGCCAAAGGGGCTGGGGACCGCCCTGTCGCCTTCGGGCACGTCCGCCGGGTCGTGGGCGGGCAGTGAGACGCGCTGGGTGACGAGCTGTTCGGCGGGCGTCTTGGGGATGGCGGCGATGGTGAAGAACTGGTTCTGCGCGGCGGCCCAGACGAGCTTGCCCTCGACCTTGTGCTCCGTGCGCCGGGTGCCGGGGAAGCAGCCGAGCGTGGCGTTCTCGAAATACGTTTCAGCCACCGAGCTGCTGCTGCCATCCGCAAACCAGCTCACCTTCATCAACGGCCCCTTGTCGAGCGGGTTGATGGGCGTGGCGGTGGCGAAGACCCAGTGCTGCTCCGGCACGGCGATGGCCTCGCCCTTGGTGTTCTCCAGCCACACGCTGACCTGCATCAGGTAGTTCGAGCCGGGCGTGAACTCCTTCACGATGCGCAGGCCGGTGGGGAGAAGTTTCTCCGCGCGCACACCCTTCTCCGACTTCGCGAGGGTGAAAAGGCCATCGCCCTGGACCGCGTCACCGCCCAGCAGCGTCATCGCCGCGACCGGGGCTTTCGTGTTCAAGGTCACGACGCGCGCGGGATCGGTGACCTTGCGGTTGCCGACGATTTTCGGGAAGCGCTTCAGCTCCGCGAGCTTCAAGCCACCGCCGTGCGACGTGAACGTGTATTTCACCTCCGCCGTCTCGACCGTGACCAACTGCTCCTCGGCCTTGGGTGCGGTCCACTGCGTCGTGCCCGGCGCAGGCGTGGCGAGCACCGGGGCGGGAAGGTTGGTGCCAACGAGGTTCGTGCCGGCCGGACTGGTCGCGTGCGTCACCGCATTGGTGTCCTTCACCACCGCCCGCCGGGGCGGGGGCGGATACATGACCTCGACGAGCTTGAACCAGCCGAGGATCAGCAGAAACGAGACGAGCAGGACGATGATGGATTTGCGGTCCATGAAAGAAAGCTAGTGGGCCGGGGACGTGGTGCGTGGTGCGTGGTGCGTGACCTGATCACCGGACGACCCAAGGTCAACCACGCCTTCCGTTTGCCCTTTACCTTTTGCCTTGGCCCGTCAGGCACCGGATCACACCCGCATCCGCCCCAGGGCTGGCAACGGGCGAGGCGCTTCACCGCGAGCCAACCCCCGCGCACTGCGCCGTGCCGGCGCACTGCCTCCATCGCATAAACCGAGCACGTCGGCTCGTAGCGGCACGCCGCACCGAAGAGCAGCGTCAGCGCGGGCGATATGAACCAGCGGTAAAGCCGGAGCGCGATGAGCAGGATGTGTTGGGCCAGATTCACTGGTTGTCCACCGGCAAGCCGGCGGTTCAAGTCTTGAGCAGTCCCGCCGCCCGCAGCGCGGCGAGGAAGTCGTGTTCCACTTCCGCGAACGGCTTGCCCGCAATGGAATCGCGGGCCACGAGGACTATTTCTGTGGGCGCACGCAGGTCGTGCTGGTGAAGCCGGAAGGCCTGCCGCAGGAGCCGCCTGGCCCGGCTGCGGACGACGGCGTTGCCGGTGCGTTTCGCCGTAACCACGCCGAGCCGGGACTTGCCGGTGCCGGGAAGTTCCGCCCAGTTCATCAGCACGGAGCCGCGAGCAAGGCGACGGCCCTGGGCCTTGAGCCTCGTGAAGTCGCGCGCCTGCTTGAGGCGCTGGCCGGCTCCGAGCGTCAGCCGCGTGGACGGGGTGGCGGACATGGGATCACACCGGAGTGAGCTTCTTGCGACCGACCCGGCGGCGGTTGGCGAGGACTTTGCGTCCGCCCCGCGTGGCCATGCGGGCGCGGAAGCCGTGCTGTCGCACGCGGCGGATTTTCGAGGGCTGATACTGGCGTTTCATAGGCTAAAGCTCGGTTTGAAAGTTCTGCACGCGGCTCACCGCGCGCTTCCCGCCTCAAGCGGAACGCGGAGGTTAGCGGAGGAAGGGGGGGTGTCAAGCGCCGCGCCGGGGTCGGAGGGCGTCGGAGCAGCCATCGTTCAGCGCAACCACTTCACCAGATCGAAGTTGAAAATCAGCTGGAGGCCGCTGAGCAACAGCAGCACCAGCACGGCCTTTACGAAGCCCTTCTCGGAGAACCGGCGGTTCATCCACACACCCAGTGAAACCCCCACCGGCACGAGCGGGAAGAGCTTGAGGCTCATCCACAGCGTGTCGGCGTTCACCATCGAGTGCGCCACGAAGATCGGCAGGTCGATCATCGTGCGGTCGATGACGAAGAACGGCATCTTGAGCCAGTTCACCCAGGTGAAGACCAGCACGGTGGAGCCGACGAAGACTTCCTTGGGCATCCGCTGCGGCACCAGGAAGAGCGCGCCGAGCGGCCCAGCGCCATGGGCGAAGGTGGACACGATGCCCATGCCGACGCCGCAGGGGACGCCGAGCTTGTGGTTGGGCTGGAAAGCCCCTTCCGCGCGAAAGAGGTGTTCGCGGGCGAGTTGAAACACCACGAACAGCACGGCGATGATGCCGATGACGAGGTTGATGACGCGCGTCGAGTCCTCCCGGTGCGCGGCGAGCCAGCTGATGAGGTTGACGCCGATGATGATCCCGACCACGACTCCGGGCAGGAGGAACTTCAAGTTCTCCTTCCGCCATTTGCCCCAGTAGTGCCAGAGCGAGAAGGCGTCGCCCGCGCACAGCAGCGGCAGCAGCACACCGATCGCGTAGGTGGAATTCTTGCCGAGGTGGTTGAACGCGAGCACGCACAACGGCGTGGTGAGCATCCCCAGCCCGCCGCCGAAGCCCGCCTTTGACAGTCCGATGAACAGAACCGCCGTCGACGCCAGCAGGATGGTGAACCAATCTTGCACGCGCGACGTGTAGAAGCGCCGGAAAGGAAAGTCGAGCCACGAGCGCGACCGCGCTATGGCTCCGCCAGCCGCACGCGGTAGAAGCGGCGCGGCAACGTCTGCGGCGCGCCGTCCAGCACGTCGAACCGCCCGTCCAGCGCGCTGTTCGTCACCACAGACGACCACGTCGTCAAGTTGGTGGATACTTCGATGGCGTGCCGTGCCGCTTGCTCCGCCGCCACGGTCAGCCGCAGGAGACCATCGCTCTGCCGCGCCGCCGAGACCAGCGTCGGCACCGTCACGCGCGGCTCGCCGGCGATCTGGTAGTTATCGAAGACGAGGTAGTTGTTCCCCGCGCTGCCCGGCGTGCGGATGGCCCAGACGGCGTCAATGTCTCCGAGGTTGAGCGTTGCGTTCGTCGTGGTGATGGGCAGGGGCGCGGTGAGCACCGTGCCGTCGAGCGACGCCTGCCAGCGGTTGCGCGGGAAGTTCAGCGTGACGGCCAGCTCATGCACCGCGCCGCGCGTGAACTGGAAGCCCGTGCTCACGAAGCCGCCCGCGTCGTCCAGCGCGTAGTTGATGCCGGTGGAAGCATTGTCGAAGTCCAGCGTGAAGAGCCGCGCGCCGTTCGTGTTGTAGATGCTCCAGCGGAAGTCGTCGCGCCGGCCGATGGTGGAGTCCACCAC
>JBJTAU010000289.1:0-3393 GCA_046090965.1 Limisphaerales bacterium
ACGTGAAGCAGCTGGCTGTGAAGCCGGGCAAGAAGATCAAGCTGACCTTCGCCAACGTGGACTTCATGCCGCACAACCTCCTCCTCGTGCAGCCCGGCAAGGCCAACGAGATCGGCGAGAAGGCCATGGCGCTCGGCGCGAAAGGCTTCGAGGTCAACTACGTCCCCCAGAGCCCCGACATCATCTGGTCCACCAAGCTCCTCGACTACGGCAAGGAGCAGGTCATCGAGTTCACTGCGCCGAAGACCGAGGGCGCGTATCCCTACGTCTGCTCGTTCCCCGGCCACCACCTCATCATGCGCGGCACGCTCATCGTGGCGAACAACCCCGCCGAGTTCCTCGCGAAGAACCCCGAGGCCGCGCCGAAGATTACCGAGTGGAAGTTCGCTGACTTCGCCGACGACCTGAAGCGCGTCGGCACGCACCGCTACTTCTCACGCGGCCAGCAGGCGTTCACCGCGCTAGCCTGCGCCCAATGCCACCAGCTCGGCAAGACCGGCGTCGCCTTCGGCCCGAACCTCAGCGACGTCGTCACCAAATACAAAGGCGACGCGAAGGCGCTCCTGCAGGAAATTCTCGAACCCTCCAAGACCATCGAGGAGAGGTATCGCAACGTGACCCTCGAACTCGGCGATGAGAACTCGCTCTCCGGCCTCGTGCTCGCGGAGGACGCCACGAGCGTGACCATCCAAGCCGGCCCGGCCGCGAACCAAATCCAGAAGATCGCCAAGTCCGCCATCAAGTCGCGCAAGGTCGCCGCGCTCTCGCTCATGCCCGCCGCGCTGCTGAACACGTTGGACAAGGAGCAAGTGCTCGACCTCCTCGCGTTCATCCTCGCCGAAGGGAAAGCCGAGCACGCGGCCTTCAAGCACGGGCAGTAACGCGATTCTGAACTGGCAGCCGAGCGACGATCACTTGGAGCCCTTGGCCGCGTGCTTCTCGTGGAGCCGCTTCCAGAAGTCCTTCCAGTATTTGTCGTAGTAGTCCTGCGCCGCTTCGTCGATGTGCGGCAGCTTGGCGACGGTGGGCGCGGTCGCCGGATTGTAGCCGACGAGATGGCCCTGACCGGCGCGTTTGCGCGGGGAGACGAAGCGCCAATCCGAATCGCCCAGCACTTCGGCGCAGAGCTTGGCACGCTCGGGGTCGTAGGTCTTCACCTGGGCGCGCGGGTGGATGTGGTTGTGGTCGTGGTCCATCGTGCGGTTGGTGTCATACCAGTCCTGCACGCCCTCGGCCCAATACTCGGCGGGATTCACGAGCGCGTAGCATTGCTTCGGCCCGCCGAAGACGATGAGCACCTTGTCGTTGCGCGTGACCTGGGCGTCGGCGCGGACGGGCTTGCCGTTGACGAGGATGTCACCGCCGTCGAGGCATTGGCGCAGAAAGTCCGGGGTCTGGTCAGGAAAGGATTTCGCCAGCGCCTCCAGCAGGCTGACGGGCGTGGCGCTGGTCACGCGCCGGAACTTCTGTGCAGCGTAGCCGTCGTTGTAGATGCCCTTGGCCTTGGCGTTCTCGAAGGCCGCCCGCACGCGGTCGTTCAAGCTCTTGTCAAAGCCCGCGCCTTGGATCACGTGGCCGAACTCGTGGATCAGGATGCTCTCCAACTGCATGCCGCCTTCGTATTCCATCACGTCCTCCTCGGCGAAGAGCACGGTCTGGCGGTCGTTCCTCCGCGTGAGGAAGCCGCGCTGCCGCCAGTTGTAGAAGTCGAGTTCCTTGCCCGTCTTGTCGGAGGTGAACAGCGGGATGTCCGAGGTCAACTCGTTGTGGGCGACCAAGACGCACAGCACGTTCTTGTCGCGGATGCGCTGGGCGATTTCCGGGCGAATGGTTTTCATCACCATGTCGAACTGATAGGCCGCTTCGCGATGCGTGAAGTCGGAAACCTTCGCGGACGTGGCGATGAGAATGTTTTGGACGACGGTCGCCTTTTTGAAGAACGCCGGGTCGAGCTTGTATTCCGTCGCCTGCGCTGCGGACAACGGCTGGACTTGAAAGCTCGCGTCAGCGGTAATTGCGTGCGTGCCGACCAGTGGCAAAACGGCGAGCCAGGCTGCGAATGAACGGCGCGTGAGAGACAAAGTGGGCATGGTGGAGTGGTTGTGGTGGTGCGTTCGGTATCGTCGCTGCGCGGTAATCTCCCCGATCGCCAAGCGGCGGCAACAGATTTTCCGCGCACCCGCGCCGGCTGAAGTTCGCCGTCGTGCGCAGAAAGATGCTTACGGCTCGTTGATTGGGGCCTACTCTCACCTCAGTGACGCTGCATCCCAACCTTGTTACCCAAATCCTCGCCGCCCTCGGCGACATCTTCGCGCGCCATCAGCACGCGGAGCAAGTCGTGGACGCGCGGCTCAAGGCGAACCGCAAGTGGGGCGCCCGCGACCGGCGGCTCTTCGCGGAAAGCGTTTATGAGAATGTCCGCTGGTGGCGGCTGAACTGGCACCTCGCGGGCCTGCGAGATGCCGAGTGTCTCCAACCGGAGGCCGTCACGGAGGAACGCGTGCAGGCGTTGTGGGACGCGTATTGGGCGCGCCGCGAGGCGAAGGAGGCGGGGCAAGCGCCGGCTCCCGTTGGCGAACTTCCCCCAGCCATTCAAGCGTCCGTGCCCGATTGGCTGTTCGAACTCGGAGCGAAGGAGTTCGGCGCGGAGTGGCCGGCCTTGCTCGCCTCCCTCAATCAACCCGCCGACGTTTTCCTGCGGGCGAATTCCCTGCACACCACCGCCGCCGCGCTGAAGGCCGACCTCGCCTTGCAAGGTATCGAAGCCGACGAAGTTCCCGGCCTACCCGACGCGCTGTGCCTGAAGGAGCGCCGCAAGCTCGGCAACTCGACCGCCTTCTGCAACGGCCTCTTCGAGATTCAGGACGCGGCCTCACAGCACGTCGCGCCGCTGCTGCAAGTCGAGCCCGGGCAGACGGTGGTTGACGCGTGCTGCGGCGCAGGCGGCAAGACCCTGCACCTCGCGGCGCTGATGCGGAACAAGGGCCGCTTGCTCGCGCTGGATGTGCGGGAGAAGCCGCTGCACGCCCTCGCCGAACGCGCCAAGCGCGCGAGCATCTCCATCATCGAGCTGGGCGTGCTCGACAAGGAGTTGGTGCACACCGATTTGTTCGCCAGCGCCGACCGCGTGCTGCTGGATGTGCCGTGCTCGGGCCTCGGCACGTTGCGGCGGAACGCAGAGGTGAAGTGGAAGATGACGGCCAAGGAAGTCGCGCGGCTCGTGCGCGTGCAGGCGCGCATCCTCGCGGACTACTCCCGGTTCGTGAAGCCGGGCGGCAAGCTGGTTTACGCCACTTGCAGCCTGCTGCCGGACGAAAACGAACGGCAGATTCAAGGCTTCCTCGCCGAGCGCGGCGCGGCGTGGACGCTGGAGCAGGAACTTCATCTCCGCCC
>JBJTAU010000290.1:0-4640 GCA_046090965.1 Limisphaerales bacterium
AATCGCGATCGCGAAGGGCAACCAGACCCGCCCCGGCATCAAGCTGGGCATCTGCGGCGAACACGGCGGCGACCCCGACTCCGTGAAGTTCTGCCACCGCATCGGCCTCACCTACGTGAGCTGCTCGCCGTTCCGCGTGCCCGTCGCCCGCCTCGCCGCCGCGCAGGCCGCCATCGAGGAGAAGCGCAAGGCCAAGGCGAAGAAGAAGTAAACGTCCGGCGTCGCCACGCTCGTGAGGGCGTGGGATGACTGACCTGGCAGCCACGTTCTCATGAACGCGGCCACAAACCTCAAAGCCGCCCCGAGCAATCGGGGCGGCTTTTTTCGTGCGCATTGCGCGGGGTTCCGATAAGCCCAAGCCGTTGATGATTTCCCTGGCTGACCTCACACCCCCCCACGCTCGCCGCGCAGTTCGCGGAGTGGGGTTACCAGCCGAGTCACGCCGTGCGGGTGCTGCGGGCCTTCTACGAGGGGCGGGAGCTCGCATCTTCGCCGGCGCGCGGGTTGCCGGTGGGGTTGGTGGAGCGGTTGCGAAATGCTTTTCCCGACACGACGGGCACGCTTGCGGCGCGGCAGGTGGCGGCGGACGGCACGACCAAGCTGTTGCTGCGGCTCGCGGATGGGCGCACGGTCGAGTCGGTGCTGATGCCGGACTTCCGCGCGGATCGAGCGGCGGGGTGCATCTCGTCGCAGGTGGGCTGCGCGATGGGGTGTGACTTCTGCGCCACGACCAAGACGGGCTTCGAGCGTAATCTCACGGCCGGCGAAATCATCGAGCAGTTTCTCGCGCTGCGGCGGGAGGCCAGCGCGGTCGGGCGCAAGCTGCAGACGGTCGTCTTCATGGGCATGGGCGAGCCGATGCTGAATCTCGACGCGGTGCTCGCGGCGGTGGCGCGGATGGCGGATAACCAACTCGGTGGGCTGGGCTGGCGGCAGATCACCGTGTCCACGGTAGGCATTGTTCCGGGCATCGAGGCGCTCACAGCTACGGGGCTGAACGTCCAGCTCGCGATTTCGCTGCACGCGGCGGATGACGCCACGCGAGCGCGCTTGCTGCCGATGGGCCGACGCTTTCCCATCGCGGACATTCTTGCAGCGGCGGATGAGTTTCAGGCGCGGCGCGGTCGGCCGGTGACGATTCAGTATTGTCTGCTGGCCGGGGTAAACGACTCGGTGGAGCACGCGCGGCTACTGGCCGACTTGCTCGCGGCCCGGCGGATGCACATCAATTTGCTGCGTTACAATCCCACCGGTCTGAGCCTGCGCGGGGTGGCTTACGAGCCGTCGTCAGACGAGGTGGCGGAGGCGTTCGCCGCGGTGCTGCGGGCGCGGAACCTGGCGGCGCACTTCCGCCGGTCACGCGGGCCGGACATAGACGCGGCGTGCGGGCAGTTGCGCCGGCGCGCCACTTGAGTTCCGGCGGCGGACAGCAGGGGCTGAAAATACTATTGCGCGGGCGGGGCGGTCTTGTTAGGAGCTTGCCGTTCCCTTATGAAAAAACACACAAACAACAAATCATTGGAGGAAAAAGTATGAAATCATTGTTCAGGACGCTCGTGATCACATCCCTCGCCGCCGCCGTAATGCTCGGCGCTCCGGCAACTTCGCTGGCTGCCGAGAAGGAAAAAGGCAAGGAGAAGGCCGACGAGAAGGGCAAGGGCGACGAAAAGAAGAAGGCCGGCGTCGTGCCCTTCAACGGCAAGGCCGCTGCGGTGGACAAGGCCGCCAAGACCATCAAGCTGTCGGGGGAGAAGGCGCGGGTGGTCCAGATCACGGACACGACCAAGGTGCAGAAGGATGGCAAGCCCGCCTCGCTTGACGAACTTAAAGAGGGTGAGGACGTCTCCGGTGCCTACAAGTGGAGCGCAGACGGCAAGATGGAAGCAACGGTGCTCAACATCGGCAAGCCGCCGGCGAAGAAGAAGGAAGAAAAGAAAGATGAGAAAAAGGAAGAGAAGAAATAGTCCGCTTCCACGTTTGACTCTCGGGGCAGGCCGGCGACGGCCTGCCCTTTTTTCTGTGGGAACCTGACGTCAGGCCTGCAATCCGTAGTGACGCAGCGCGTTGGCCGACCAAAGTTTCCGCTGCTGTTCGGCCGGCCGGGGCGCGATGATCTGGCGCAGCATCGTGACCCACTGTTGATACGTCGCGCCCAGGAGGCAGACGGGCCAGTCTCCGCCGAACACCACGCGATCCGGGCCGAAGGCATCGAGGCAGTGGTGCACCACCGGCGCGAGGTCTTCGGCGCCGCCGCCGGGAGTCAGGCTCGCGGCGATGCCGGAGATCTTGCCGATGACGTTGGGGCGTTTGGCGAAGGCGTCAATCGAGCGCTTCCATTGGTCTGCCGTATGGCGCGGCTTTTCCTCGCCGGGACGGGAAGCGCGGAAGCACTTGAGGTCAGGGTTGCCGCAGTGGTCCAGCACGAAGCGCGTGCCGGGGCAAAGCTCGGTGAGCTTCACGGCGTCCATCAGCTCCGGTGCCCGCATGCACAGATCGAAACTTTTGCCCGCCTCGCCCAGCAGCCGCACGCCACGCACGAACTCCGGCTTCAAGCAGTAACCCGCCGGCGTCGCGGGAGAGTGCAGCACGCGGCGCACGCCTTTGAAGCGTGGATTGGCGCGGAAGCGCTTCACATAGTCCGCGAAGCCGGGGCTGTCCGGGCGACCGCCGATGACGGCGGCGAGCGTCGGGGATTGCCCGCTGGCGGCGAGACCCAGCACAAATTCCGCCTCGCTGACCAGGGTTTCCTCCGCCACATCCACCTCCATGTAAACTGCGCGCACGTTCAAGCCCGCCGTGGCGGCGCGGTATTCCTCCGTCCGGTAGCTCTTGCGCAGCACCGCCGGGGCATCACCCAGCCACGGCAGCTTCTGGCTCGTCAGATCCCAGAGGTGCTGGTGGGTGTCGATGATGAGCGCGTCCGGAGCCTGGCTCAAGGTGGCGCAACCGGTGGTCGCGACGGCGGCAATACTGGCGTGGTGCAAAAACTGGCGGCGGGTCAGGTGCATGGCGAAAGCATGCGCCAAGCTGGCGGGCACGGCCATCCGATTCTTGAGGCCTCCGGCTGCGGTGGGCGGCGTTGCTCCTGTCGTCCCATCCACCGTCGTTCCCTGGCCGACGGAAAAAAGGCGTGCATTAACCGCGCTGGCTGCCTACATTAATACCGATGTTCCCAGTTGCGGACACGAAAAGTCCGGCCGCCGTCGAGGCCGCCGTGGCTTCCCTACACGGCGAAATGTTCAGCAGGGGGGGACGGGAGTTTGTTGCCAAGGTGTTCGGCTGGGCGGTGGATGCGTTCGAGGGGCGCTACCGGGATTACCAGCCAATCGATGCCCGTTACCACGACTTCGAGCACACTTTGCAAGGCACCTTGTGCTACGCCCAAATCCTTCAGGGCCGCCAGCGTGCCGGGGCCACACCCGCGGTGCCGCAGCGGATGTTTGAGCTGGGCTTGCTGGCCATTCTCCTGCACGACACCGGCTACCTCAAGGTGCGCGGCGACAACGAAGGCACCGGTGCCAAATACACGCTCATCCACGTCAGCCGCAGCGCGAACTTCGCCCAGCAACTCCTCACGGAAAAGGGCTTCAGCACCGAGGACGCCGGCATTGTCATGCGCATGATCCGCTGCACGGGCGTGAACGTGAAGATTGACGCCATCCCCTTCCAGGGCGAGGTCGAGCGCACCATCGGCTTCTGCATCGGCACGGCGGATTTGCTCGGCCAGATGGCGGCGACCGACTACGTGGACAAGCTGCCCATCCTCTTCGATGAGTTCGCCGAGTCCGCGCGCTACAGCGGCACCAAGACCATGTTCGAGAGCGCCGAGCAACTGCTCAAGATGACGCCGATGTTCTGGGAGAAATACGTGCGGCCCAAGATCGAGAAGGACTTTCAGAGCAACTTCCGCTTCCTGAGCGACCCGTATCCCGACGGCCCCAACCCCTACCTCGCCGCCATCGAGGCAAACATCGAACGCTCGAAGCGGCTGGCGGCGGAACCAGCGGTGGTCGTCGCGAAGTAAGCGCGCTTCCCTTTGCCGGCGGGTCGGCATAACTTTTTCCGCATGGCACGGAAGAAAAACCCTGGAGCGGCAGTCTGTGACCGCCCGTCCGCACTGACGCTCAACCCCGTGGCCGCAGACTCTGCTACTCTCCCCGACCCCAACCGCAACTAAGCCATTAGCAGGTGGCTGGCTCCGTGGATGAGAAGCTCCAGACCTGCGATTTCAAGCGCAAGCAATACGTAAAGCTAGTTGCTGGCCTTGGGCTGAAGGTGGAATACGTCTATGTCCTAAACGATTGGTTCAAGGATCCGGCATACAAGGACGTCCTCGACTACATCCATAGTGTGAACTGCCACTATCGGTTTGGCTCGCTGCCCCTCGCTTGGCTTGGCCTGCCGGAACCGCAATAGGTTCGGGCCTGACACCCTGCGCGCGCAGTCGAGCATCGGGGCTTTTCTCCCTCACCCCGTCCCTCTCCCGCTGGGAGAGGGGGCCACGCAGTCCGCGCCACGCAAGAGCGAAACGGATTGGTTGTCGAACCGTGCGTGCGCGTTGTCGAGCCGGACGAATGAACTCACGAGCGGGCAGGGAGCGGCTTCCCTCTCCCAGCGGGAGAGGGCTAGGGTGAGGGAGA
>JBJTAU010000291.1:0-11468 GCA_046090965.1 Limisphaerales bacterium
AACGGCCAGCCTGGCCACGCTGGCCGACGTGATGGCGCGCGCACTTCGCGCTGCGGTCGAACCGTTGCTGCTGGCGTCGCAGTTGCTCCGGGTGCGCACGCAGACCGGCACAGCGCACTGGCCGGAATCGCCAGACGCGCAGCCCCGTCGTATCGCCGAGCTGATGCAGCAGATCGGGACCCTCGCGCGACCTGCCCACGCGGGACGGATGGAACTGGCCGTGGGGTCGCTCCTCCAGGAAGTTGGCCGCCACCTCCGCCAGTCGGTGGCCGCGGGAGTGGAGGTCACCACTTCTGTGCCCGGGGATTTGTGGGCCGTGGCGGGTGACCCCGAGTCGCTGCGCCAGGCCGTGATGAACCTGTGCGTCAACGCGCGCGAAGCCATGTCCGGCAGTGGCCGCATCGAGATCATCGCGGAAAATCTCCCCCTCAAGGACGGCGATCCGCGCTTGCGCCACGGCGGCCGGCCGGGCTTGCACGTCGTCGTCACCGTGGCCGACTCGGGCTGTGGCATCCCGCCGCAGAACTTGGAACGCATCTTCATGCCGTTCTTCACCACCAAGGACCACGGGCAATCCGTGGGCGTGGGGCTTACTGCGGTGCAGGCCATCGCCCGTGCCCACGGCGGCTTCGTGATGGTGGACAGCGAAGTCGGTCGCGGCAGCCGCTTCCGCATCCATTTGCCCGCCTCCACTGGCACCCCTGCGCCGGACAAGCCCCAGCCGCACCGCTCCTTCCCGCGCGGCAATGGCGAGTGCATCCTGCTCGTGGACGATGAGGCGGGCTTCCGCGAGATCACACAGGTCACGCTGGAGAAATACGGCTACCGCGTCATCACGGCCGGCGACGGCTCCGAAGGCATGACGCTCTACATGCGGCACCGGCAGGAAATCCAGCTCGTCCTCACGGACATCGTGATGCCGGTGATGGATGGCGCGGCGCTCATCCGCTCGCTGCACAAGATGGGCGCGCAGGTGCGCTTCCTCGCGGTGAGCGGCCTGGTGGAACGGGAGAAAGTGATGGTCGCCACGGCGGCTCCCGGCGTGCAGGTGGAATTCCTCGCCAAGCCCTTCACGGCCGAGAAGCTCCTCACCCTCGTGCGCGAGGTGCTGCAAAAGCCGCTGCCTCCGGCGCCCTAGTCGAAGGCTGAAACCTGCAGCGGACAGGAACACGGGTGACTGACTCGCGCCCCGTTCGCAACCGGACAGTTGCGATTGCGAGTCCCGGCTACATCATCTTCAACAGCGTGTCCGCCATGTCGCTCGGCGTGGCGGCGACACCGATGCCGGCGGCTTTGAACGCGGCGATCTTCGCCTCCGCCGTCCCCTTCCCTCCGCTGACGATCGCGCCCGCGTGACCCATGCGGCGTCCGGGCGGCGCCGTCGCGCCAGCGATGAAACCGGCGACGGGCTTGGTGCCGTTCTTCGCGATCCACTCGGCGGCTTCTTCCTCAGCGCTGCCGCCGATTTCGCCGATCATGATGATGCCCTTCGTCTCCGGATCGGCCATGAAGAGCTTGATGACATCCAAATGCGAAGTGCCGTTGACCGGATCGCCGCCGATGCCAACGCAGGTGGACTGGCCGACGCCGCGCGAGGTGAGTTGCCAGACGGCTTCGTAAGTGAGCGTGCCGCTGCGCGAGACGACGCCGATGTTGCCTTGCTTGTGGATGTAGCCGGGGGCGATGCCGATGCGGCAGCCGCCGTGCGAGTCCTTGCCCGTGCCGGGCGTGACGATGCCGGGGCAGTTCGGGCCGATGAGACGAGTCTTGCTGCCAGCCATCGCCTGCTTGGCGCGCACCATGTCGCGGACGGGAATGCCCTCGGTGATCGCGACGACGAGTTCGAGTCCGGCGTCCACGCCTTCGAGGATGGCGTCGGCGGCGAAGGGCGGCGGGACGAAGACGGCGCTCGCGGTCGCGCCGGTCTGCTTCACCGCGTCGGCGACGGTGTCGCAGATGGGACCCGTGTGGCCGCCGGGCTCGAAGAACTGGCCGCGCGTGCCGGGCGTGACACCGGCAACGAGCTGCGTGCCGTAGTCGAGGGAGAGCTTGGCATGGCGCGCACCGAATTCACCGGTGATGCCTTGGACAAGAAGTTTGGTCTGCGGGGTAACTAGAATGGCCATGAAGAGAGAGAGTTGAGATGGAGCTTACTTGGCGACGGTCTTGACCACCTTCTGCGCGGCATCCGCCATCGAATCGCCGGTGATGAGCGTAAGCCCACTTTCGGCGAGAGTCTTCTTACCGGCGAGAACGTTGTTGCCTTCGAGGCGGACGACGAGCGGGAGCGTCAGGCCGGTTTCCTTCACCGCTGCGACGATGCCGGTGGCGATGACGTTGCAGTCCATGATGCCGCCGAAGATGTTCACGAAGATGGCCTTCACCGACGGGTCGCTGAGAATGATTTTGAAGGCCGCCGTGACTTGGTCCTTGCTCGCACCACCGCCCACGTCGAGGAAGTTCGCCGGGCTCGCGCCGTAGTGCTGGATGATGTCCATGGTGGCCATCGCGAGGCCGGCACCGTTGACGAGGCAGGCGATGGAGCCGTCGAGCTTGATGTAGTTCAGGTTGAACTTGCTCGCCTCGATTTCCAGTGGCGACTCCTCGGCGAGATCGCGCATCGCTTGAATGTCCTTGTGGCGGTAGAGCGCGTTGTCATCGAGGCCGATCTTCGCGTCCACGGCGACGAGTTGGTCCTTGCCGTCGGTGCCTTCGATGATGCAGAGCGGGTTGATCTCCACCATCGAGGCATCGGCTTCCCACCACGTCTTGTAAACACCCGCGAGGAGCTTGGCGCATTGGTTGGCGAGGTCGCCCTTGAGGCCGAGCGCGGCGGCCATCTTCCGGCCCTGCCACGGCTGGAAGCCCATGCCGGGGTCCACGTGTTCCTTCACGATTTTCTCCGGCGTCTTCTCGGCGACTTCCTCGATGTCCACGCCGCCCTCGGTGCTGGCCATGACAAGCGGGCGGCTGGTGGCGCGGTCCAGCAACACAGCGAGGTAAAGCTCCTTCTTGATGCTCGGCGCGCCGGCAACGAGCAACGTGCTCACGAGCCGACCGTCGGGGCCGGTCTGTTTGGTGACGAGCACATGGCCGAGCATGGCGGCGGCAAGGTCTTTGGCTTCGGCGGCAGTCTTGCAGAGTTTCACGCCGCCTTTGAAGCCGCTCTTGAAGGTGCCCTTGCCGCGTCCACCGGCGTGAATCTGAGACTTCACGACAAGCATCTTGTGACCGACGACGACGAGCTTCTCAGCGGCAGCCTGCGCCTCGGCGGGCGTCTTGCACACGTCACCATCGGGGACGGCGACGCCGTATTGCTTGAGGAGTTGCTTGGCCTGGTATTCGTGGATGTTCATTTCGGAAAGTGGAGTTTGGTTTCAGCAAACGGGGCGGACTTAGCGCCCGCCCCGTTCGGCAATGTTGAGAAGGATTAGCGCTGTTCGACCGGCACGACTTTCAGCCCGACCGGCCCGGTGTATTGCGACTGCGGGCGGATGAGGCGGTTGTCAGCGAGTTGCTCGAGCACATGGGCCGTCCAGCCGCTGGTGCGCGAGATGGCGAAGATGGGTGTGAAGAGGTCGGTCGGGATGCCGAGGGAGTAGTAAACCGTGGCGCTGTAGAAATCCACGTTCGCGTGGAGGTTCTTCTTTTGCAGCATTAGTTCGGCAATCCGCTCGGACATTTGAATCCACTTCGGCTCGCCGAGCTGGCTGCTGAGAATCTGCGCCATCTTCTTGAGGTGCGGCGCGCGAGGGTCGAGCACTTTGTAAACGCGGTGGCCGATGCCCATGATCTTTTTTTTCTGCGCGAGCGCGTCGGCCACCCAGCCGTCCACGGCTTCGAGTGAACCGATTTCCTGAAGCATCTTGATGACGCCTTCGTTGGCACCACCGTGCAGCGGGCCTTTGAGCGTGCCGATGGCCGTGGTGACGGCGGAATACATGTCGCTCAAGGTCGCGATTGTGACGCGCGCGCTAAAGGTCGAGGCGTTCATGCCATGGTCCGCGTGGAGCACGTAGCACACGTCCATCGTCGCCTCCATGTCCTTGGTCGGCTTGGTGCCGTTGATCATCCACAGAAAATTCGCGGCCTCGCCGAGGCTGGCGTCCGGCGGCACGAGCGAAAGTCCCTGACGGTTGCGGTGGAAATAAGCCGTGACCACCGGCACCTGCGAGATCAGCCGGAGCGCCTTGCGCCGCTGCGAATGCTGCGAATCGTCTTCGCTCGTGGTGTCGAAACAGCCCAGCGCGGAGACGGCCGTGCGGATCGCGTTCATCGGCGGCGTGTCCTTGGGCAGCTTGCAGATGATGTCGATGACGCCCTGTGGGATGTCGCGGAACTGCGCGAGCGTGGCCTTGAGTTCGGCGAGTTCCTTCGCGTTCGGCAGGTGGTTGTGGTGCAACAGATGCACGACTTCCTCGAACGTGACCTTGCCGGCCAATTCGTTGATGTCGTAACCGCAGTAAATCAGTTGGCCGATGTCGCCGCGGACATCGCTCAGGCGCGTCTGTGCGGCGACGACGCCTTCGAGGCCTTTGCTAGCGGCCGGTGCGGTGGGGGTGCTCATGCTCGTGGGTTTGGGATGAGGTCGTTAAAAATCGTCGGAGCAATCTAGGTAGCGGTAAAAGTGGGGTCAACGGATTTCAAAGCTAACCGCGATGAACATAGCGAATTCTCCGACGTAAATGCGCTCATGCAGGGGAAGGCTTTCCCGCCCGTCTTGAAGACCGACGCCGACTAACCAGTCTGCGATGCTGACTTGATATGCGTCGTGCCTTGATCACTTTGCTCTTCGCCTTGGTGTCCGCCACCACCCTCCGCGCTGCCGACGCGCCGCGAACGCCCGTGCCGGCGCCCTCGGGCCACGACGAATCACTCCGCCACGAAGTCCAGCGCGCGATTGACCGCGGGATCGCCTGGCTGCTCGCCAATCAGAATTCCAACGGCTGGTGGACCACCCCCGATCATCCCGCTGTCACGGCGCTGCCGCTTGTCGCGCTCAACGGCGAGCCGTCCGGCAAATATCTCAAGGAACCTACGCCGGCCATCCAACGCGGCTATGCCTTCCTCCTCGCCAGCGCCAAGCCCGACGGCGGCATCTACGCCACCAACATGGCGAACTACAACACTTCCCTCTCCCTCCTCGCCCTCATGTCCGCCAATCGGCCGGAATATGACGCAGTCGCGCGCAAAGCCCGCGCCTTCATCGTCGGCACCCAAGTGGACTTCGGCGAGAAGGGCCGCCTCGACACTCCGTTCGATGGCGGCGTCGGTTACGGCAACAAGTATTCCCATTCCGATCTCAACAACACACTCGTGGCCCTCGAGGCCCTCCACCACAGCCGCCGCCTAGTCGCTGACCCAAAGCTGACCGGAGGCAAGGACCTCGACTGGCAGGCAGCGATCAACTTCCTCCAGAACTGCCAGAACCTCCCCGCCGTCAACGCGCAGCCTTGGGTATCTGAAACTGCTGCCGACCGGGGCGGCTACGTTTACTACCCCGGCAACAGCATGGCCGGCGGTGTGACCAACTCCCAAACCGGGCGCGTGGCGCTCCGCTCCTACGGCAGCGCCAGCTACGCCGGCCTCTTGAGCTACATCTACGCCGACGTGAAACGCGACGATGCGCGCGTGACCGCCGTCCTGGACTGGTTGCGCGCGAACTACACGCTCGCGGAAAATCCCGGCATGGGGCCCCAGGGCTACTATTACTACGTGCACCTGATGACCAAGGCCCTCACTGCCGCCGGCGTGCAGGAGTTGGCCACCAAGGACGGCGGGAAGATCAATTGGCGCCGCGATGTCGCCTTGCGCCTGATGAACCTGCAAAAGCCCGATGGCTCGTGGATGAACGACAACGCCCGCTGGTGGGAGAAGGAAACCGCGCTCACGACCAGCTACTCGCTCATCGCCTTGGAACTGCTGTGGCGTGGTTGGTAAGCGCGCGCGATGCATGCTGCGGACGCGTTTCCCCCACACCGCAGCCAGAGCCTCCGAACAATTCTCTGACGAGCGCCCGCGTCATTCACGCACCAATCCGAGGTGCTGCCCCCCACTCGGCTGGAGGCAGCAACCGGCCGGGGAAACAACGAATGTGCGGTGTTCGGCAAAAGGAAGTCTGGGAAATGCCCTGAGAAGCGGCCAGTTTTCAGCGTAGCGTCCGCACACTTCTAGATTCTGTCGGCTGCTTTCAGAGCCGGCGAACAGCGGTGTTGTCGCCTATGAAAACCAAAATTTCCTTCCGCACTCTGACCGCAGCATTTGGACTCGCGGTGATGCTGGTCGGGATGGCGCGCGCGGCGGACGTGCGGGAGTTCGACGTGCTCAAGGGTCAGTCGTTCTTCCAGAACGGCACCGGGGCGCCGGGGCCCAGCAGTCCGTCGAACTTCGTGATGCAGTGCTTCGGCAACGCGCAGACAATGGGCGCGCTGACGAACATGTCCTTCACCAAGCCCAATGCCCAGGTGGTCAATCTGTCGGCGGACGGCGACAGCAGCTTCGGCTTCGAGCAGTCCTTCGCCTCGCTGACGGATCTTAACACTGCGTTCCCGAACGGGAGTTACACGGTGACGATGAAGACGACGAACGATGGCACGCGGACGGTGACCTTGTCGCTGAACGGAGACTTGTATCCTGACACGCCGCACGTCAGCAACTTCACGGCGGCACAGGCGGTGGTCCCGAGTCTGGATTTCACGCTGACGTGGGACGCTTGGGTGGGTGGCACGGTGAACGACATCGTCCAAGTGCGCATCGCAGAGTTCGGAACCGACAGAAGCGTGGTGAGTTCGCCCGAGATGGGGCAACCCGGAGCGCTGAACGGCTTGTCCACCTCGTTCCTGATCCCGGCGCGGAAACTGCGCCCGGGGAAAACCTATGGCGTGGAGTTGGTATTCGGGCGGGCGTCGGACTTCAACACTACCAGCTACCCCGGGGCGAAAGGGCTGGCAGCTTATTTTAGACGGACGCAATTCCAACTGGTCACCACGGGCACACAGACCGGGCCGACTGCGGGAAACTTCTCCCTAGTCTTCAACTTCTACGGCGGTGACTTCGTCGGGACGAACGGCACCGCGACGTTCCCACAGTATCTGGGCTATTACTTCGCGCTCTACAACATCGACAATGACGTGAACTACCCGGCCTCGGTCACGTTCACCGGCCCGGGCGGCTCGGGCCTGACCAACACGAACAGCCAGGTGAACGGTTCAACGTTTGGCAGCTCGGCCTTCTACTCCTCGCCACAGGTTAACTTCTCCCCCAACAACCTGCCGCCGGGCGCGATCTTCTCTCCCACCCAGCCCTCGGGCGGCATTTACACGGTGGGCTACAAGACGAGCAATTACATGTTCAACCTGTAGGTCCACAGGATTGTCTGGATCGTGTTGGTCGGGGAGAGCACGACGGTCGGCACCACGAGGATCTGTTGGTTCGCGGTCAGCGGATCCAGCAAAAACACCAACGGCACCACCGTTCCCCCGCAGGCGTTCATGGAGAATATCCAGATCCGGGTGAACGGCACCAGCGGCGGGCGGCTCTACGACGGCGGGAACAACGACGGGAGCCGCATCCTGCCATCCGTTACGAACCACAACCCAACGGCTTCCGTGCCGTGGACGAACGTGAGTTCCATCCAGATGCTGTTCGAGGACACGGTGGGTAACCAATACGTGAGCTACTGGAATCGCGCCCCGCAACGCAGGAAGCCCGAGCTCAAACTCCAGCTCACCGGCTGCGTGCCGCCCTGGCTCCCGAGGAGGAAGCTGTAAGGAGTCCCCTGCGTGGCATTGGGCAGGCTGGCCGTAGTGATCTCGACCCCCAGCGGATTATCCCTCAACCCCGGCACCGGCGAAATCCTCGGCACCCCTGGCGAGAACGGCAGCTTCCCCATCACCTTCCGCGCCACTGACACCGCGAACGCCGTGACCAACCGCGCACTCAACTTGACCGTGCTGGCCGGCGCTTTCCCCGCCCCCACCCTCACCAACGCCGCCCTGCTCGGCAACGGCCAGCTCAAGGTCGTGCTCGGCACGGTGAGCAACCAGACCTACACGCTCGAAAGCTCGACCAACCTCGTCAACTGGTCCCCGCGCCTCACGCTGCTGGCCACCACCAACCAAATCGAACTCGTTGACCCGGAAGCGCTGGCCAGGTTCCCCCGGTTGTTTTACCGAATGCGCATCGGACGGACCTTCGGCACCAGCTTCGACTTCCACTTCTACGCTCAAGGCGGGAACTTCGGCGGCGGCACGATCCCCACCCCAGCTTCCCCATCGCCGTGAACAGCTACTCCGCGAACTTCGAGACGCAAAACTCGCGGAGCAACCCGCCACCCGCGAGCGGCCTCGTCCCCGGGCCGGTCGGGTCAGGCTTGACCAGTGGTCCGGCCGACGCGCACACCTCCACCGTCGATCCCGACGAGGCGCACTACCAGTCCGCCTTCGTCTCCAGCCCGACCGTGCCGCCGGGCGGCGCTTGGACGGTGAACTATAACGGCTCGAACATCACCTTCAACGTCCCGGCAACGCAGGAGGCGAGCCGCCTCGACATTCCGGTGCCCACCGCCACCGTCTCCGGCGGCAACCTCACGAGTGTGAGTTGGGTTTACAAGGACCCGGCCACGGGGACGACCCTGGGCCAACCGCCGAGTCACCTGACCGACGTGCAAGTCCAAGTGGATGTCCAAGGCCAGGGTCGCGTTTACAATTCTCCCAACGTCCCGCCCGGCACCACCAGCGTCGGCGGCATCAACGGAGTCGTCTGGAACAACGTGGTCAACCTCTACATCGTTTACAACGACACGCTGGGAAACCACTACGTCGTCGGCTTCAACAAGCCCTGACCCTCGCAGGCTTCGGGCAATCCCGGCTGGCACCGGGCAAGGCGCCCGCTACTTGATGCCGTGTTGCACGCGCGGGCCGATGGTGTGCCCACCGTCCACGACCATGGCGTGCCCCGTGACGAGGTCGGTGGAGATCAAAGCGAGGATGGCATCGGCGATGTCCTCCGGCTGGCAAACCTTCCCGAGCACGGCGTGGTTCGCCTTGGCCTGCCTTGCGGTCTCGAAGTCGTCGCCCAAGCCCTTCCGCAGCCACTCACCATCAATGAACCCGGGCGCGACGGCGTTCACGCGGATGCTTGGGCCGAGCGTGCGGGCCAGCGCGAGCGTGAGGTTGATGACTGCCGCCTTGGATGCGCAGTAGGGAATACTGCTGCCGGAACCAACGATGCCGGCAACGCTGGCGACGTTGATGATGACGCCGTCGCCGTGGCGCTCTAGATGCGGTCGGGCCGCCCGGGCGCACTGGAATGGCCCATTCCAGTTCACGCCGAGGATGCGCGACCAGTCGTCGTCCGTAACTGCTTCAAGGTCCGGAAAATTGATGAAGCGCGTGGTCCCGGCGTTGTTCACGAGCACGTCGAGGCGGCCGAACTCGCGCACCGCCGCGTCCATCATTGCGCGGCACACCGCGTCATCCGCCACGCTGCCAGCGAAACAGGCGCACTTGCCGCCGAGCGCGCGGACCTCGGCGGCGGTGCGCTCGGCCTCGTCACGCGAGGTGCTGTAGTTGATGAGCACGGCGCAGCCCCGACGGGCGCGCGCGAGCGCGGTGGCGCGGCCCACACCGCGCGAGGAGCCAGTGACGATGGCGGATTTTCCAGAGAGGTTCATGTGCGAATCCTGCGGTTCAAGGCTCAAAGTTCAAGATTCAAGGTTCAGCGCGGACCGTTGAGCCAACTTTGAACCTTGAACTTTGAACGCGGAACTTCACTCTCAGCCGCCGTATGGACGACCTCAACCAACTCGACGAACTCATGGCGTGCCGGCTCGATGATGGGCGCAAGGCGGTCACGCCCTGCACCATCGTCATCTTCGGCGCGAGCGGCGACCTCACCATCCGCAAGCTCATCCCCGCGCTCTACCACCTCGCCGTGGAGAAGGCGCTGCCCAACCCGGTGCGCATCGTCGGCTTCGCGCGGCGCGAGAAGGACGACGCGGCGTGGCGTGAGGAACTGAAGGCCGGCGTGGCGCAGTTCAGCCGCTCGAAGTCCGTGGACGAAAAGGACTGGTCCGAGTTCGCCGCCAACGTGTCCTACTGCCAGGGCGACCTGACGGACCCGGCGGCTTACGCGCGGCTGGCGGAGAAGCTCGCGAGCTTCGGTGTGCCGGAATTGAAGAACAATTTGCTTTTCTATCTCGCGATTTCGCCCAGCCAGTTCGGCTCAGTGGTCGAGCAATTGTGCGGCGCGAATTTGCTGAAGCGCGTCGAAACGCCCGGCGAGTGGCAGCGCGTGGTGGTGGAGAAGCCCTTCGGCACGGACCTGCCCAGCGCGCTCAAGTTGAACAACGAGCTGACGCGGTTCGCGCACGAGAAGCAGATTTTCCGCATCGATCACTACCTCGGGAAGGAAACGGTGCAGAACATCTTGATGTTCCGTTTCTCGAACGCGATTTTCGAGCAACTCTGGAACCGCACGTCCGTGGACCACGTGCAGATCACCGTGTCCGAGAAGGTCGGCGTGGGCGGGCGCGGCGGCTATTACGAGGAGTCCGGCGCGATGCGCGACATGGTGCAGAACCATTTGCTGCAAGTGCTCTCGCTCATCGCGATGGAGCCGCCCGTGACGCTCGAAGCCGAGTCCGTGCGTGATGAGAAGGTGAAGCTGCTCAAGTCCATCCGCCCCGTGCGCGACGCGGCCAAGCAGGTGGTGCGCGGCCAATACTTCGCCGGCATGGTGGACGGCAAGCTCCGCAACGGCTACCGGCAGGAGGAGAAAGTGAGAACGGATTCCAACGTGGAAACCTACCTCGCGTTGAAACTCTTCATCGACAACTGGCGCTGGAGCGGCGTGCCGTTCTTCCTCCGCACGGGCAAGTCCATGCCGCTCTCCGCGAGCGAGGTGCGCCTCCAGTTCAAGCCGACGCCAAACGTGCTTTTCGCCGCGAAGTGCGGAATGAAGCTGGACCCGAACGCCATCACGCTGCGCCTCCAACCGAACGAGGGAATCACGCTGCGATTCAACGGGAAGGTGCCCGGCGCGAGCCTTCAGGTGCGTCCGGTGCGGATGCACTTCAGCTACGACTCCGAGTTCGGCGCCTACACGCCGGAGGCTTACGAGCGGCTGCTGCTCGAGGCCATCGCCGGCGACGCGACGCTCTTCATCCGCCGCGATGAAGTGGAGACGGCTTGGGGCATCGTGGACCCGATCCGCGCAGCGTGGGACAACAAGCCGCTGACGCACCGGGAGTTTTATTCGGCGGGCACCTGGGGTCCGGTGGCAGCGGAGGATTTAATCGCCGCCTCCGGCCACGCCTGGCGCGACCCGCAGCCGGCGAAGTAGGTCCCGCCCTCGTCATGTCGAACTGGGAATTGAAACCATTCGCCAGCGCGACGGCTCTCGCGGAAGCCTGCGCTGACGAGTTCGTCACGTGGGCCGGTCAATCAGCCGACCGCAAGTCGGTCGCG
>JBJTAU010000292.1:0-2959 GCA_046090965.1 Limisphaerales bacterium
CGCCCGCGCTCCTGCTCGCCCGCGTGCAGGCGTTGCTCGACCGCCCGCCCACGCCGCCTGACGCCGACGCCGAGCCGCTCTCCGTCACCGTCGAGGGCCAGCTGCACACCGTCACCGCCAGCCGGCAGCAGATGCTCAACCTCATCCTCTCGACCTACGAATGCGCGGTGCAGCAGAATCGTGCGCTGATTACCACGCAGAAGGAATTGAACAGCCGCAACGAACAGCTCCGCGACCAGCAGGAAAAGCTGCGTGTGGCCAATGAACTCTTGCAGGCTCTCGCAACGACGGACGGCCTCACGGGCTTGAAGAACTACCGCACCTTCAAGGAACGCCTCAGTGAGGAGTTCGACCGCGCGAAGCGTTATCATCTCCCGCTGTCCATCATGCTGCTGGACGTGGATCACTTCAAGGCGTTCAACGACGCCCAAGGCCACCCGGCAGGCGACGAGGTGCTCAAACGCGTCGCCAAGCTGCTCACGGAGAGCACGCGCAGCACGGACTTCGTGGCGCGTTACGGCGGAGAGGAGTTCGCGGTCCTGCTGCCCTTCACGCACCAGCAGGCCGCAATGGCGCTGGCCGAGCGCACGCGCGCCGCCATCGAGCAAGCGAAGTGGGAGCTGCGCGCCGTCACTGCGAGCTTCGGCGTGGCCACGCTTAACGCAGACACGCACACCAGTTCCATGCTGGTCGAGTTCGCCGACAACGCGCTCTACCGCTCGAAGGAAACCGGCCGCAACCGCGGCACCCACGCCAGCGAACTCGCGAAGCCATGAAAGCCCCCAAAGCCAAACCTGCCGCTCCCGCCCCGCCCGCGAAGGCCAAGGCCCGCGTGTTCGTCGCCGATGACCATCCGTTCCTGCGCGTCGGCCTCGCCAGCATCATCAACCAGCAGCCCGACCTGACCGTCTGCGGCGAAGCCGAGACCGTGGCCGGCGTCCGCAGCGGCGTGGAGAGGGAGAAGCCGGACTTGCTCCTCACCGACCTTTGCCTCGGCGACAGCGACGGCCTCGAACTCATCAAGGGACTCAAGGCGCAATTCCCGCAGTTGCCCATCCTCGTGCTCTCGCAGCAGGACGAGACGCTCTTCGCCGAGCGCACGTTGCGTGCGGGCGCGCGTGGATACATCATGAAGGAGCGCGCCACGCAGGATGTGCTCGAAGGCATCCGCACCATCCTCGGCGGCGACCTTTATGTGAGCCGCAAGGTCGCCGCGCTCGCCATGCGCAAGCTGGTGGACGGCGGCGCGGAGGCCGCTGCGCAAGGCTCCGAAGTCTCCGGCCTGTCTGATCGCGAGTTGCAAGTCTTCCGTTTGCTCGGGGCAGGGAAGAAGACCATGGAGATAGCCGAGGCGCTCAAGTTGAGCCACAAGACCATCGAGACCTACCGGGAGAACATCAAACAGAAGCTCGGGCTCACGAACGCCACGGCGCTCATCCATCGTGCAACGGAGTGGGTGCAGGGTCAGAGCAAGGCGGGTGCAGTCTAAGTCACTGAGGGATTAAAGCTCATTTCCGCAGTTCAGAAGACCCAAGACTTCACCTTTTCCAGGTCGAGCACGTCCTGTGCAGTCATGGGCGGGTCGGTGCCAGGATTGTAATGGCTCGGCAAGGTCGTGGACGCGCCCAAGGACTGTTGCAGCAAAAAGTCACCCCGCCAGCGCTCCATGCTTACGTGACCGTCCACGAAGCTAAACAAGCCGACGTTGCCATGGCGTGCCGCCGGATACTTCATCCACACGGTGTCGGGAGTGGAGGGACCACTGTTGGGGTTGACGATCAGGTTGCAATGCGCCGCGAACTTCATGTCAACCACAGCAAACGTGTTGGCTGGATTGGGAACCTGCGCGGCCAGCACGAATGCACCACTCGTTGGCCCGGCCAGCTTACCGCTCATGCAGACGCTGTAACTGCTATGGTCGCTGCCATTGTAGGTATCCCTGGGCATTGCCGGGCAGCGATACAGGCCGGGAGCCATGGTGTAACGGATTAGCGTGCCGTTGGTGGCGGGAAAATCGAGGCTCGGATAGGATGGTGCCGGTGAGCCAGAGCCATACTCGGTGCCGCCTAACCATGCGTCTGGGTCTCGGTATCCTGCGGTAGCCAGCGGATTAATGTTCTTCGGAAGCTTCTCTCCGAAGTCGCCCGTGTAGAGGTTCAAGCCCAACTGGATTTGCTTGAAGTTCGACGTGCAGGTGGTGCCCTTCGCCTTCAGCTTCGCCTTGCTCAAGGCCGGCAACAGCATCCCCGCCAAGATCGCGATGATGGCAATGACGACGAGCAGTTCGATGAGGGTGAAGGCCGCCCCGTTGGGGTTCCACTCAGACAGGCGTATCGGGCGTTTCATGGGCTCGCGGTTAGGTAGCCGACGCGTCCATGCCGGGAGTATTCACCGCAGAGAGCGCGCAGGTGCACGGAGTGAAGCGAGGATGGAAACAGGGTTTGACAATGCCCGCCGCGCACGGCAATTGGAGCGCAGTTTCACATCACTCATATCGTCATGGGCAACAAGAACACCCTCGTCGCCGTCGGCGCGATCCTCGCCATCCTCGGGTCGCTCACGTATCTCTACTTCACCGAGTTCCGCACCGGCCCGAAGCTGAACCTCAAGCCGTTCGAGAACCTCGGCTATACGGCGGCGGAAGAGACGGCGGCGCTGCTCGGCGGGTCGGGCCGCGTGGTGGTTGTGACCGAAGTGTTGGAGGTGGCAAAGAGCCCAAACCTCGACGCGCAGGTAAGCGGCTTCAAGCAGGCCCTCAGCAAGAAAGGCGGCGTCACGCTCACGGAGGTCAAGGAGATCAAGCGCCCGCCGTCCGATGACCCGCGCCTGTGGCCGGCGGGGCAGGCCGCGCAGATCGCGCAGGCGGCCGAGGGCGCGAGCGCCGTGGTGATCTTCATGAGCCTGCCCGCGCATCTCGCGAAGGAGGACGTGGCGGCGTTTCGAGGGATCTAGGCCAAGC
>JBJTAU010000293.1:0-4224 GCA_046090965.1 Limisphaerales bacterium
CCGCCGTGGACGAAATCATGGTGAGCAAAGCCTTTGGCGCGGCGGGCCAGCGCATCGTCATTCAGGAACTGCTCGAAGGCATGGAGATTTCCCTGCACGCGCTCTGTGACGGCAAGGTGGCGAAGCTCTTCCCCACCTCGCAGGACCACAAGCGCGCACTCGACGGCGACGCCGGCCTCAACACCGGCGGCATGGGCACCTACTCGCCCGCGCCGTTCCTCAGCGACGCCGAATTGAAGTCCGTCGGTGACGCCATCCTCCAGCCGTGGCTGCGCGGCTGCACGACGGACGGCATTGATTTCCGCGGCCTGCTCTATCCCGGCGTGATGCTCACCAAGTCCGGCCTGAAGGTGCTGGAGTTCAACGCCCGCTTCGGCGACCCCGAGACGCAGGTGTATCTCACGCGGCTGGAAAATGATTTGGTCGAACTTCTGCTCGCCAGCGCGGAAGGCACCTTGGCGCAGCACGAACTCCGGTGGAGCGCGAACGCCAGCGTGTGCGTCGTCATGGCCAGTGGCGGTTATCCCGGCAGTTATCCGAAAGGCAAAGTCATCACCGGCCTCGCCGCCGCGAACGCGCTGCCAAACACCAAAGTCTTCCACGCCGGCACCGCGAAGAAGGACGGCCAGACCGTGACCAACGGCGGCCGCGTCCTCGGCGTGACCGCGTGGGCCAAGGACCTCGCCGCCGCCCGTAACGCCGCCTACGCCGCCGTGGAGAAAATCCAGTTCGAAGGTGCGCACTTCCGTCGCGACATTGCGGCGAAGGCGCTCAGATAAGTCTTCCCGACGGCGCAGTCATCACGGCTGCGCGCTGACGCTTCAGGCTTTTCCCAGCATCTGCGCGTAGGCGCGGTTGATCGCCTAGCTGCGCTCCTCGGCTTGCGCCTGTTCCTCCGCGCCCAGTCCCGCGACCCGGTCGGGGTGATGTTCCTTCATCAGCCGCCGATAGGCTTGCTTGATCTCGTCGGGAGAAGCGGTGGCGGCGACGCCGAGGATGTCGTGGCTGCCGGCGGGCCGAACCGTCTCCGCGAGCGGGACACCGGGCGCATCGCCGGAGCGGTGCTCGATCTGCACGCGGCCCTGCGCATCCGCGCGTGTGCGATAAGGCGCGCCGCAGAGCGGGCAATGGAAGGCCACGCCGCCGCGCAGGTTGCGCAGCCGGAACTTCCGCAGGCACTCGACGCACCGGAACGACGGTGGCTTGGCGGACTTCGGTCCGCGCGGAGCGGGCGGTGGTTCGGGGTCGGCTTGGGGTTCGGCGGGCATCGCGGAGTCGTCTGCCCAGCGGGGCGGCATACCGAGTTGACGCCGCAACTCGCTGCTCAGGCTCACGCCGGGCGGCGGCGATTCCAGCAGCATCACGCCGCGAAGCAACCGCAATTCCGCCAGTGCCTCCGGCAGATCCACGTCGGGCAGGGAGTTCGCCAGCTCGCGCAACGGCACACGGCTGGCGTGGCGGTGCAACTCGAACAGCACCTGTGCGCTGCGTGCGAAGTTCATCCGTCGCCAACCGCGCATCCGCTGGCCCGCCGACCAACCGGCCAGCGTGACACGCGGTCCCGCATAGAGCAGTTCCGCACCGACGCCAGCCACCGAACGGAGCACGCGGAGGACGTTCAGGCTGTCGCGCCAGTTCAGCTCGCCCGGCGCGAGGAACGCCTCGTGGTCGCTGCGCGAGTTTCCCGCAAAGAGCAGCAAAATCGCTCCCGCCACGAGACCCCAGAAATGGCGCAGGCTGGACTCGAATTCCAAGCTTCGGCCGAGCAAGGCGCACTCCGCCAGTTGGTCCGCACCCGCCACGAGCAACGACGCCAATCCGATGCCCGACAACAGCAGCAGGAAACTGCCTGCCCCGAGGCCAGCCAGCGTCAGCGCCAGCTCCCGCCGCCGTTCGTGTCGCGCCCGGCGGCGCAGCCAGTTTTCCATGGCACCCAGCTCCATCGGCCTTTAAGCCGCAATTGCCATGTCGCCGTGCGACCGATCATTCCTCCGCCAGCATCCGCCACACGCGCAACGTCTCCGTCGCGCCCCAGGCTTGGGCGTCGCAGCCGCGATGAGTGTGCGGAGCGTCGCCGTCCACGATCTCGGGGAGGTGGCCGAGGCAGCCGGCGGCGAGCAGGTCGCTCGCGCTGCCGAGGTAGGCGCGCGCAGCGGCGATGGCCTCCGGCGCGAGGTCGTGCGCGCGGGCGAGGGCTTCGCAGAAGACGGGAAAGGTCCACGTCCACGCGGTGCCGTTGTGATAGGCGGGCTTGCGGCGCGTGTCTTCGTCGCCTTCGTAACGGCCCCAGTAGGGATTCGCCGGGTCGTTGAGCAACTGTCCGCTCCCTCCGTAAATGGGCAGCGGCGGCGTGACGGACAGCGGCGCCAACGAGCGCAATGCGCCGGGCACGACGAGGTGCCGCGCGGCGGCGTCCACGGTGCGACGGGCTCGCTCGCCGGTGATGAGGCCG
Source organism: Limisphaerales bacterium (assembly GCA_046090965.1). Classification (GTDB taxonomy): domain Bacteria; phylum Verrucomicrobiota; class Verrucomicrobiia; order Limisphaerales; family SXTU01; genus SXTU01. Next base: position 2,453 of record JBJTAU010000293.1, read on the forward strand.
AGGCCGATGGGGAAAAGACAGTTGCTCCGCAGCGCTTCATCGCGCACTGCGTCGCGGGCGGGGACTCCTTGCTTGGCGAGCAGGCAGTCGGCAAACCAGCCTTGCTCCGGGAGCCAGAAAAGTTGGTTCAGCGAGAGTTCAGCACGGGCTGCCAACTCGCTCCACGCTTCGCAGTCGGACGCAATGCCAAGGCGGTCGAGTTGGCGCAGCAGGCGAATCCATAGCGCTTGAATCTCAATCGGGTAGCCTTCGCGCGGCGTGCCGGCAGGATGGTTCGTGTCCATCCATGTGAAGTGGCTCGGGCTCCAGACCAGCCCGCTCGAGGCGTCCACGCAAATGCCATTGGGCGTGCCGCGCAGGTAGCCTTCCGCGATGCACCGCAGCACATCCGCAAGCGTGCGACCCGATGCGTCCACGGTCGTCGCGTAGAACTCTGCGACCTTGGACCTTGGACCTTGGACCTTGGACTCTGCTTCCACCGCCGCCGCGAAGTCCTCGCACACGACGCCGAACCACAGCGGCGCATCGCTCGTGTCGCGGTTGCTGGCGTTGTCGCCGTAGATGGCGTTGGGCAACGTGCCGTTCTCGGCGAAGCGTCCGAATGTCACGAGGATTTGCTTCACCTCATCGTGCATCCCGGCGGCGAGCAAACCGCGCGCGCAGATGAGCGTGTCGCGGCCCCAGTCGAGGAACCACGGGTAACCCGCGATGACGGTCTTGCCCGCGTCGCGCCGCACAACGAACACGCGGACGGCGCGCTGGAGTTGTTCGGAGAAACTCGGCGACGCGACTGGAACGCGGACGCCCACGTCCGCAGCCGGGGTTGCCGGAAGGTTTGCTGCGGCGGCTTGCGGCGGCGGAATCGCTGGCACCGGCTCAGGCAACAGCGTGAGCTGCTCCGGCGCGCTCTCGGTGATGAAGTCGAAGAGCGCGCGGGTCCGTGCAGCGCCAGGCGACTTGGCGGCCAGCTCGCTTCCTTTCCCCTCCGCCTGCGCGCGTGCCGGCGACTTGCAGTCGCCGCCCGAAACGGTATCGGGTTGCGGCGGGACTGAGCGTTCGGGCGCGGTGGACGGCGGCTGCGAGGTCAGCCTTGCTTCCAAAAACTCAAACGCAGCCAAATCAAATTGCTCCTCCCACTCCGCGCTGGCGGCGAGTGTCACGGGGCGGCCGCGCCGCATCGGCAGCTCAAACCAGCCGGGACTGAACGCATCGCCGCAGCCTTCCTGCCCGCGCGTGGCTTCGTTCGGATGCGGCAGGTTCACCGACCACTCGCCTTCGTGATGGTAGCGGCCGGTGTCGGCCCAGACTTTCAACTGCCGGCTCGCGTCGGGCGTGAAGGCGAAGCCGGCGCGGCCTTGGAGCGCGTGCGAGTTTGCGGCGAAGTGATGTTCGCTGCCGGGATTGCGCTTCGTCTCGCAGTGGAAGCTGCGGTCTTCGATGTCGAAGCGCACGGTGAGGCTGACCGAACATTCCGGTGGCAGCTCGCGACCGAGCGCGGGCGCGTGCGGCGGTCGCACAAAACGCAGCAGCGTCGTGTTCTTGCCGGGCACCAGGTCGGCGAGCAGGTGAATCTCCACGCTGCGACCGTCGCCGGCGTTCGCCACGAAGCGCCAGTGCGCCGGCGGGCCGGGCGTGAAGGCGACGAGGTTCTCGGCGTTGAGCGGCGTGAAGAAGCCGTCGGCGTTCACCCACGCGCGCAGGCGTTTCACGAAGACGTGGCGGTCCACGGGCACGCTCGCGTGGAGGTTGGCGCCGAGGACGCAGTCGTATTT